>JBCBHL010000423.1:0-6152 GCA_038525605.1 Bacteroidota bacterium | reverse complement strand
GTTGAATGAAAGAAACCTTCCTGAAGGCGTACCAACTGTATATATGGATGGTTTCGATTTGGAATCGGTGCAACTGGATCATTGCTTCGAGTTTGCCGATAAACCTTATCAGACCAAATTGTCATCAGAGAAAATGTTGCTGGAGATCAGCCAAAGTGATAGTCTGCCTTTCGTACAGATTTTTACACCCTCTTCTAATGTCATTGCGATTGAACCAGTCTCCTCTGCTGTAAATGCATTGAATACCGGAGTGGGACTGAAGATTGTAGAGCCGGGGAAATCTGCCTCCGGTCATATCAAGTGTTCGCTCACAATGAAATAACTGACAGCTGAACAACATTTAATTACATCTGATTTACAGTAGATTACCATTGACATAAAACTGTTTAGAGAGTCTGATGATCTTACGTTAATTTTATGGGATTACTCTTTAGCTAAAAATCACAAAATCCGAACGATTGATTGATATGCATAATATTAGATTTCTATTATTGATTCTATTATCCTTTTGCGGCTTAATTGCCAATGGACAGGCGCCAAAGAAATACCTTTCTTCCGAAATCCAGCAGCAGCTGGAAAAGTTGAATGTACTGGGATCAGTACTCTACGTGGCTGCTCATCCTGATGATGAGAATACGCGGATGATTGCCTATTTTGCCAATGAAGAGAAGATGCGTACCGCTTATTTATCTGCTACCCGTGGTGATGGCGGTCAAAACCTGATTGGATCCGAGATTAGAGAAAAGTTGGGTGTTATCAGAACACAGGAATTGCTGGCAGCCAGACGAACAGATGGTGGGCGTCAGTTTTTTTCCAGAGCCAATGATTTTGGTTATTCCAAACATCCTGATGAAACTTTTAACATCTGGGACAAGCAAAAAGTATTGGCAGATTTTGTGTGGGTCATCCGAAAATTCAGACCTGACATCATGGTGACACGATTCAGCGAGCAGCCGGGAGTCACGCACGGCCATCACACTGCTTCGGCAATTTTGGCGAGAGAGGCCTTTAAACTAGCAGGTGACAAAAATGCGTTTCCTGAGCAATTGGCATATGTATCCGTCTGGCAACCCAGGAAGCTCTTTTGGAATACCAGCTGGTGGTTCTTCAGAAATACAAGACAGAAAATGGACACCGCTCAGTTTCTACAGGTTGATGTTGGAAAGTATAATCCGCTTTTAGGGCTTTCTTACACTGAGATAGCTTCGCTAAGTAGAAGTATGCACAAAAGCCAGGGCTTTGGCTCAACAGGAAGTAGGGGTAAGGAGGTAGAATACCTGCAGCAGCTTGAAGGCCCAAGCTCGAAGAATCTTTGGGATGGTATGAATACCACTTGGTTGAGGGTGAAAAATGGAGAGAAAGTGAAGTTTTATGTTGATAAAGCAATCAATGAATTCAATCCCGGCAAACCTCATTTAATAGTTCCGCACCTGCTAGGTGCCCTGGGAGAACTGGAAAACCTGGAAGATCGATTTTGGAAAAAAGAGAAAACCCGGGAGATCAAAGAATTGATTAAGGCCTGTATGGGATTATACTTCGAAGGTAAAACACCGGATTATTCTTACGTTCCGGGTGATACGTTTGAGGTTTCCTATGAGGTAATCAACCGATCCAAAGTAAATGCAACTCTGAAGAATATCTATCTCGACGAAATAGGGACAAGCGATCAGTTAGTGAATCAAAAACTGGAAAACAACAGGTCTTTTAAATCGACAAAGATGATTTCAGTGCCAGCCAATTTTGAATTTACCAATCCATACTGGCTGAATGAAAATAGTAGCCTGGGTATGTATGTGGTAAAAGATCAGCAACAGAGAGGTAAACCTGAAAATGATCCGGCAGTCAATATCTATTATGAAATGGAAATAGAAGGGATTGCAGTGACTTTTTCTTCTCCCTTAATTTTCAAACGGAATGACCCGGTTGATGGTGAGGTTTACAGACCATTGGAGATCACGCCGCGGGTTTTTGTCAATATCGATGCTGATGTATTGCTGTTTAGCAGTGACCAACCTAAATCGGTGGAAGTTACTGTAACCAGCGGCAAAGAACTGCAGGATGGCGAGCTTACACTGGATTTACCGGAAGGGTGGAAAGCATCTCCCGAATCATATAATTTCAGGCTGGAGAAAAAAGGAGAAGAGGCCAAATATAACTTCTCAATAACACCTCCTAAAAAACAAAGTAGAGCGCAATTATTCGCAGTGGCAAAAGTTGAGTGGGAAACCTATAGAAACAGTTTGTCACGAATCACTTACGACCACATTCCGGTTCAGGGTATTTACACACCTAAACCTGCTTCACTGGTGAGGGTGAATATCGAAAAAAGAGGGAATAAAATTGGTTATATCATGGGTGCCGGTGATGATATCCCGGAGAGTTTGAGGCAGATTGGTTATCAGGTAGATTTACTGGGTAAGGATGATGCTACGGTAGATAACATGGCGCAATATGATGCAGTTATTTTAGGAGTTAGGGCCCTCAATACTGTGTCATGGCTGAAATTTAAAATGGACGACTTATTCAGCTACACTGAAAATGGCGGAAACCTGATCATCCAGTACAATACAAACTTCAGACTCGTAACTGATCAGGTGTCTCCTTATCCACTCACATTGTCGAGAGACAGAGTGACCGTGGAAGAAGCTGAGGTTAGGATCTTAGCTGGAAACCATGCAATAATGAATTATCCCAACAAGATCACCGCAGCAGATTTCGATGGTTGGGTACAGGAGAGGGGTTTGTATTTTCCCAGTGAGTGGGACAGTCGTTTTACACCCATTCTCTCTTCCAATGACCCTGGAGAACCTGCCAGAAATGGTGGTTTATTGGTAGCGAAACACGGCAAAGGCAACTTCATTTACACGGGCTATTCATGGTTTAGAGAATTGCCTGCCGGTGTAGCGGGAGCTTATAGAATTTTTGCTAATATGATTTCATTAGGTAAAAAGTAGCAGCAATGAATCAAACAGAAGACAAGCCACCATTTTTCAGTAAGTGGCAAACAATTTATCTTATTGTATTCGGGAATTTAATATTGATGATTGTCCTGATGTATTTTTTTTCTAAAGCATTTGTGTAAATGAACAGTTTAGACATTTTTATTCTGTTCGGAACGCTCTTTGCGATAGTAGCCTATGGCGTTTGGAAAACCAGGAATAGCAAAGGAATAGAAGGCTATCTTCGTGGAGACGGTACGATGAAGTGGGGAGCGATAGGCTTATCTGTAATGGCGACACAGGCAAGTGCGATAACTTTTATTTCTACGCCGGGACAGGCATATGAAAGCGGTATGGGGTTTGTTCAGAATTACCTGGGTTTACCGATTGCCCTCCTCATAGTTTCGGCAGTATTTATTCCCATATTTTATAAGTTGAAAGTCTACACGGCTTATGAATTCCTTGAATCGAGATTTGATCTCAAAACCAGGTTGCTGGGAGCATTTCTTTTTTTGCTACAAAGAGGTTTGGCCGCAGGAATCACTATTTATGCACCTGCGATCATCATTTCTACAATTTTGAAATGGGATCTGACATTAACCATTCTTTTGGTGGGAGTGCTTGTGATCATTTATACTTATTCAGGAGGGACAAAAGCTGTAAGTCTTACCCAAAAGCATCAGATGGCAGTCATATTGATCGGCATGCTGTCAGCATTTGGTATCATGCTTTATTATATGGCAGAATATGTAACTTTTGGTGAGGCACTGACGATAGCAGGTTCACTGGGGAAACTGGAAGCCATAGATTTCGATTTCAGTCCGGAGAAAAGATATACTGTCTGGACTGGCCTGACAGGAGGGTTGTTTCTGGCCCTCTCATATTTTGGAACAGACCAGTCGCAGGTTCAAAGATATATTGGCGGTAAAAATGTGTCTGAAAGCCGAATGGGATTAATGTTCAATGCAGTGCTCAAAATACCCATGCAGTTTTTTATCCTACTCGTGGGAGTGATGTTGTATGTGTTCTACATTTTTTACACGCCACCATTACATTTCAACGAGCAGTCAGTGATCCTGGTGGAGAATTCAGATCAGGCAGCTGTGATTCGGGAAATAGAAGCAGATCACCAAACTTTGGTGAAAAAACGGGAGGAACTCGCTTTGGCTATCCCGAAGTACAATGCTGAGTTTGAAGGCTCATTCCTCAACACAGTACACAAAGGAAGATTGCAGTATTACGACAATAAAATCAGATCTGCCCGATTGTCTTTTAAAGAGGTTTTGGAATCACAAAACCCCGGCGTAAACGTGAAAGATTCTGATTATGTTTTTTTAACATTTATTCTCAATTACCTGCCACATGGATTGATCGGACTGCTAATTGCCGTGATATTTTCTGCAGCCATGTCGTCTACCTCTTCTGAGATCAATTCACTGGCATCCACTATTGCCATAGACTTTTATAAACGGGTCATCAAGAAGGAAGGAACAGACGAACATTATTTAAAAGTCTCTAAAATGCTGACACTGGGATGGGGAGTGATCGCTATTATTTTTGCGATTATTGCCAACAGTGCGGAAAACCTGATAGAAGCAGTCAATATCATTGGTTCTATTTTTTACGGTACTATTTTAGGGATTTTCCTGGTAGCCTTCTTTTTCAGGCGCGTCAATGGGTCATCGGTCTTTTTTGGAGCACTTATCGCGGAATCTCTTGTGATCACCTGCCATTTTTTAAATGAGATGGAATACATAGATTTAGGTTACCTGTGGTACAATGCGATTGGGTTGTTGGCGACAATTTTAATTAGTATGATTCTGCAATTGTTTATGAAAAGAACAGCATGAAGAAATATAAGTGGGCAGTAATTGGCCCGGGGAAAATTGCTCATAAGTTTGTAAAGGATCTTTTACTGCTACCAAATGCTGAATTATATGCAGTAGCGTCCAGATCAGAGGGGAATGCTAAAAACTTTGCTGGTCAGTATGGAGCTGAAAAATTCTATGGAGATCATCAGCAGATGCTGATCGACAATGAGATAGATGCTGTTTACATCGCTACGCCACATGCCTACCACAAAAAGTTTGCAATCGACTGCCTGAATGCAGGAATCCCTGTCCTTTGCGAAAAGCCGATGGCTATAGACCTGGATGATGTGAAAGAAATGGTTGACCTGGCAAGGGAGAAGCAAGTTTTTCTAATGGAAGCTATGTGGACCAGTTGTTTGCCACACTTCCAGTTTGTAAAGCAAATGGTTGACAGGAAGGAGCTTGGGAAGGTAAATTATCTAAGATCAGATTTTGGTTTCAAAGCTCGTTTTGATCCCGCTGGTAGGCTATTCAATAAACAGTTGGGAGGAGGAAGTTTGTTGGATATCGGCATTTATCCGGTGTATGCTGCCTTGTCGCTATTGGGATTTCCTGACAAGTTGCAGGCCACAGCGGAGATGTCCTCCACCGGAGTTGATAATCAAACCCATGCTCTATGTTCTTACCGGGATGGAGCAGTAGCGGTCTTAAGTGCTACTTTTCTAAACACAACTGCAACCGAGACATTGATTCATTGTGAAAATGGTTATATAAAAATCAATGGACGTTGGCATGAGCCGTCAACCGTAGAAGTTGTTTCGGAAAATGATAGTAGCCATCATCAGTTTGAAGTTCAGGGACATGGTTATCAGTTTGAGGCGAAAGAAATGATGGAATGCCTGGATCAGGATAAGAAAGAGAGCGTATCAATGCCTTTGGGGGATAGTATCAAATTAGCAGAGATGCTGGAATGGATCAAAGAGGAGATCAAATTGTCTTACAAATAATTCTTTTTTTTCGTAATCAAAAGAAACCTTATTAAATGACTGTTAAAGTTTCTTTTTGTAAAGATTACCGCTATCATTTGATATAATTGTGTTGAAAAATCAAATAATATCATTGGAATAATACAAAAAATCCAGATGTAAAATTTTGAGAAACTCAATTTTCTTATTATAATAGCAATGAAGTAGAGAAATAGATGGCTACTTTATTTTGCTAACCAAATCTATCGCAGCTATTAATCAAAGAAACAATAGTTGCCAACCTAACGCAAAAAAGACAGGTTCGCCTGTCTTTTTTTATTTTATCTCTTTTAATACTAGAATAATATTTCGTATCAATCCAAATTCTTGTGGTACAGCTTTTATAAATCCTATTTAATAATTATTCAATCAGATTG
>JBCBHL010000422.1:0-6168 GCA_038525605.1 Bacteroidota bacterium | reverse complement strand
GTTGATTTCCTTCCATATCCGACAAAAAAACCTGCAACTCATACAATTCCGGCAATTCAGCCGACCAGGGTTTCACATCAATATTTTCACTGGTCAATTCTATCAACAGCTTGCCTTCATTGTTTGTTATCTTACCCGTGCGGGCACTTAATATGATTCCATCTTTCAGGAGTTGTGTTTTTACACGCAGTTCTTTTACTGGTTTTTCAAGGTGAGTTTTTGCGGAGATGGCTACTTTTAATGAGCCTTTCTGATATGTCTCCCGATCAAGGGATGCAGTAGCTACCACGTTCTCCAGTCTTACTTTTTCAGTCGCAAATAAAATGACATCTCTTTCTATTCCACTGACACGCCAAAAATCCTGATCCTCCAGGTAACTCCCATCGCACCACCTGAATACCTGAACTGCTATGTCGTTTTCTCCTTCTTTTACATATTGCGAAATATCAAACTCTGTTGGTGTCTTTGACCCTTCATGGTAACCAACTTGTTGTCCGTTTATCCACAGATAAAAAGCGGAATTGACCCCACCAAAATGAATAAAAACCCGTTTAGCAACCCATTCCTTGCTTAATGTGAATTTTCGTTTATAACTGCCAACAGGATTGAAATCATCAGGAATATCGGGTGCGTTTTTTGGAAATGGATAAATGATGTTTGTATAAATCGGGTACCCGTAACCTCTCATTTGCCAATCGGAAGGTACATCAATATCATCCCATTGGTTGGCATTAAAACCCTCTTTGTAAAATTCTGGAGGTCTCTCAGACGGATTTTTAACCCACTTAAACTTCCAGGTACCATTTAGGAGTTTGTAATTTGACAGCTGCTTCTTGTTGGTATCAGGGCTTTGTTGATTGAAATGCAAAAAAGTCGCATGTGGTTTTTCGGTATTGATTGCAAATACTTCAGGATTCTCCCAGTCCGGAATCTGCTGCGCCAAACCCGAAAAGCTCAGAAAAAACAGTACCGCTGACCAAACAAGTGTATATCTCCTCATATGTTATTTATTTTTATGCAACAATACTAGTCCCATTTATATTTTGTTCCTAAAATATCATATTCCATCTGAAGTCCATAGATTATCAACATAAAAAGTGTGACAGTTAGAGTTTTGAGGCGGTCATAACCTGAATGAGATCTTCAGCTATTCATGTTGCAACTTGCCCAAACAATTGGAAATATAAAAAAAGAAATGCTGGAAATCAGAGTTCCTCACCCAATGGTTCTTTATTTCCTGCCAACCGCTTTCCTCAATT
Organism: Bacteroidota bacterium; assembly: GCA_038525605.1. GTDB lineage: Bacteria > Bacteroidota > Bacteroidia > Cytophagales > Cyclobacteriaceae > JANSWY01. The sequence continues at coordinate 4,909 of JBCBHL010000422.1, read as the reverse complement.
CGTTTACAATCAGAACAATAGAAGATACTAATGGGGAAAGCTCGGTGTTGATCGGTTTGCCTTGTGACAATCTAAAAATATTTCTGGCATAAAAACCCGCTTCCGCCGAATCTTTCAGGGATGCAAGTCCTGTTCTGATAGAAACCTCATCGAGTTTTTCAATTTCTCCGTTAATAAACTGACGAATCTGATGAGAATTGAGAATAAATGGTCTGGCCATTCCAATTAAATCCACTTCTCCTGATTCCAGGGTTTCATTGGCAAAACTGTATGTTCTGAAGCCTCCTGTAACCATCAACGGAACAGTTGAAATTCCCCTGACCTTTTCTGCAAATTCGATGAAATAAGCCTCCCTCCGCTTAGTGCTTTCTTTTTGCGGTTCCATTTCAAAAAACACCAGTTTTTCATAGGTTCCACCGGAAATCTCCAGCAAATCGATTTTGAGCCGATCAAGCATTTTGATTACCTCAAGCGAATCATTTTCATCGAAACCTCCTCTTTGGAAATCAGCTGAGTTAAGCTTCACTGCAATTGGAAATTCAGCACCAACTGCTATTCTGACTTTGCTAACAATCTCCCGCAGGATTCTGCTACGGTTCTCAATACTTCCTCCCCACTGATCGGTGCGTTTATTTGTGATCGGACTTAAAAACTGACTGATGAGATAACCATGTGCAGCATGAATCTGCACACCGGTAAACCCTCCTTCTTTGCACACTATGGCTGCATTTACAAATCCATCTATAATTTTATGAATTTCAGCTTCTTTCAATTCGGAAGGTACGCCAAAAAGCCCCATCTTTTTCAACTGAACCTGTGAAGGTGCCTTTGGTCTGCTGTTCACAAATCTGGTAGTCTGTCGTCCGGAATGACTTACCTGAGCCCATATATGACAGCCATTCTTTCTTGCTGCCTCAGTCCATTTCGCTAATTGGTTAGACTTTGTGTTAGCATCAATCACAATGTTACCAGCAGATTCCAGGTGCTGATGATCTATCAATACATTTCCCGTGATCAAAAGCCCTGCTTCAGTATCGGCCCAATGCTCATAAAGCTTTACATGCCTTTCATTAGGCAAACCATCATAGCTCAGTCGCTCCGTCATGGCTGCCTTTACTAATCGGTTTTTTATCACCGCCCCACAAGGCAGCTTCAAGGACTCATTCAGCATGGTCATTTTGATTTAAAAATTCAAAAAAATGTTTTAAAACCTGATTAGGCGCCTCTAATTGTGGATAATGGCCGATCTGATCAAGTACGATGACATCAGGATTTTCGATGAGTTCTTTGTAGCGGTTTACCAGATGAATTCCTGAAATAGGCTCATAAGAGCCGTCTATCAGTCGCAACGGCACTGAAGTTTCTTGTAATGCAGATACCCATCTTTTGGCATTTTCTGCTCTCTCCCGCATGTAGCAGATTGTTTTATGAATGATCGCTTTTCCGCCGTTCATGGTCATCAGCTCCCAGCACTGGTCGATCTCTATTTCTGATAACTGAGTATCCGGACCGAATATGTTTCTAAAGGTTTTTCTCAACCGATTCTTGCTGGATAATCTGCTCACCAGCGGCCCTAGCGGACTCATCAGCAGTTTTTGAATCAATCTCGGTTTATAGCTCTCGGGGAAAAGGCCTCCGTTTAACATGCACAAAGCCTGTATATCAAAACTCAATGATTTTTCCTGATGTCTAGCTATCAATTCCTGTGCGACTGTATCGCCATAATCGTGTGCAAACAGAAAACATTTGTTTACCTGCAAATGCTTTAAGAGTTCTTCAAAAAGGTCCGCCTGATCAAAAATAGAATACTTATAATCAACTGGCTTGTCAGAAAACCCAAAACCAGTCATATCGAGGGTAATTACTCTGTAATGTTCACAAAGCTGATCCCAAATCTTCCACCAGTCGAATGATGCTGTCGGGAATCCGTGGATTAAAACCAGTGTCTTTGGATTGTGTAAGGAATTCCTAGTCTCATCAATGTAAAATATCTGATGATTCTTATAGCTGTAATAACTTCCCTTACTTTTCCAGGAATCTAAATTCATTTAATCAAAGTCAATTGACTATTACTTTAATCAATAGGAAAGCCTGCTGAAAAATGGATCAGCAAGCTTCTGTATCTTTATGTAAGCAAGAATGATGGAAAGAATCCAATATCTCTCTACAAGTTAATTAGTAACCGATTCCCATTTTTTTGTAAAGATGCCCTAAAATCCATGCTGGTCCAATCATCAAAAACTGAAGATCTTTCAAAAATGAAGGCTTTTTCCCTTCGTGATTATGACCGATAAACTGCAATACCCAGGCCACTACAAAAATGATAACGGATATGAGCCATAAAGGTGTAGAAAAGTTGGCAGCCAACCAATAATTACCATATAGTACAACTGCGGATATAAGCAGCATGCCGACAAAAATAGGAAAGGACATTCTCGCATAGAATACCAATCCAAAGATGATCAGCGCAGTCCCCAGGTGTACAAATGGTGCAATTGCCGGGGGAAACATTCCAGGAAGGCCACCTAAAGGAATTGATGCCAGTAACCCTACAATGCTAAAAAAGATCGCAGGTACACATACATAATGTATCATCTTATTAAAAGCTGTCTGATGGCTTTCGCCATATTCTGTAAACCATTGTTCTGCTGTACGCATAATTATTATTGTTTGGTATGAATATTATTATCTACAAATTTTCTTATCTGAGTATATTCCTCTCTCCCTTTTTCTGATAAGTAAGGAAATAGTAACTGCCATGAAATGTCTATAGGAGTTGTTCTATTGACCGGATAGTCATTTGAACTCATGATCTGACTCTGAGACGGCCAAAAGGTATTGATCATCCAGATGCTGTGTATCAGCTTACTATAGTCGATGAATTCATTTTCAGGGATCATCCTGTCGGTCGCTACAAAATAGTCCACTAATCTTCTGGACCTTCGGAATCGACTGATGTTCGCAGTTTGATACATCTCAGCAACGACTGGGAACTGCCTGTTGATGAATACAATATCGTTGAAGAAAAAGCTGTATCGTTTTCTTAATTCATAGAACCTTTTCAGAATAATTTCAAAATCGTTAAGCGTCAGATAGCCATCGAATGAGATATAATCGCTGGATTCGTCATGCAATTGCTGATAAATGATCTGCACCAATGCATCTTTGGTCTTATAATGATAAGTAAGATTGCCAGGGCTTATCGATAAAGATTCTGCTATCTGCCGCATCGTCACGGTAGAAATCCCTTTCTCATTGAATAAGGAAATAGCCTTTTCTTTGATCTCTTTCTTCTTCGACATTAGTACAAGTTTACTAAAATCATCTCAGGATTGGAAAACTTATACTAAATAGAGACACATATTCGCTCAGTTTTAGACGAATATGCTTTTTTGAACTATCAAATAATGATTTATTCAGATCGGTATAATCATCAAAGGGTACCCTGATTAATGTTTTTTGTCAGATTCTGAATAGCCTGATCATCATTGCCGACAAGGCATATCATCTGAAATTCTTCCGGCTTATTGGACAATGCTTTGGTTAGTTCGAATTCATCCTTAGTCCCGCTAACGCATTTCTCTAAGTCAGCATTGTACCACACATAAATATCCCGGGTTTTGTTTTTGGTTTTGAATAGTTTCATTTTTTCCCACGTCTAATTTGATAGCAATTAACAAAACTATCTTTTAGAATTTCGGACATTAAATTTCAATTTTCAGACAAAATCAGGATAAAAGCCCTATTTTAAGCTGATTAGTAATTCAAATGCAAAATTTATCGAATCATCATACATCAGTTAACAAAATAAACCAGACGAAACAATTTGAAGCTGTAATACCGATAGATTCAACTAAATTTGAATAAATTGATAAGGGTCCCTAATCAAAAAAAGAAAACCAGGATTGGATGAAAGAGCAATTGGAAGAGATCAACGCGCAAATTGTCAATAGTGAATTACTTAATCCGAAAGTATCCGAAGCTGATGTAGGCTGGCACCTCGACCATTCACTCAAAGTCATCAAAAGTATATACAGAGCTTTAAAGGCATCCGATCCTGAACAGTTTAAAGGAGAAATTAATGCAGCAAGAGTGGCCGTGTTTATTTCGGGTAAAATACCGAGAGGTGTAGGCAAGGCTCCCAGACAGGTAATGCCAACTGATGCAACTTCTACCGAAGATTTATTGACACAGTTAAGTGAAGTCAAACAACTCATGATAAAGTTTGACCTGTTGCCGGAAAAAGCTTTTTTCAAACACCCCGTTTTTGGCAACCTCGACAAAAAGCAAACCATGCGGTTTATTGAAATCCACACCAACCATCACCTACAAATCATCAGAGACATTGTGAAATAAGAACCGATAAGCATTTACTTACCGATTCTTATTTTATATACTTACTACTCTTCTTTTAAAAATGCCACAGGATTGTGCCAGGCGGTCTTCAGCGACTGATAACTGATAGTGATCATTGCAATCACCACTGCAGTACCAGCAGTTAATACAAAAGGCCACAAAGTTACCTGAGTTCTGTAAGCAAAATCTTCCAGCCAGGACTGCACAAAAAAGTAAGCTATTGGCGAGGCAATGATGATTGCAATCAGAATTAGTTTCAAAAAGTCTCTTGAAAACAAGAGCGTAATTTGCGCGCTGTTAGCACCCAGTACCTTCCTGATTCCCATTTCCTTAATCCTCAACTCTGCTGAGAAGGCTGACAATCCAAAAAGCCCGAGGCAGGCAATGAGCATTGCCATAATCGTGAAAACAGTAAGAATGAGGCTCATCTGCCGTTCCGTTCGGAAACTTATTTCAAAACCTTCATCCAAAAAAGTATATTCAAATGGTACCGTCGCATCAAGTTTGGCTAACTGCTCTTCAACATAATCAATCTGTCCCAGGGACAGATTGA
>JBCBHL010000421.1:0-6213 GCA_038525605.1 Bacteroidota bacterium | reverse complement strand
CCAGATTCGGATTGATCATTTCCTTTTCAGGTTCGATCGTTCTGTGACTGGTATTGTGAGAGGCAGTATTGACATTTCCAGCGATAGGAAAAGAAGGAACCGGACTCCCAATCGACCAACTGATGACAATAGAATTGACTGAATCTGTCTGTCCCGCTGTGTTCTGAGCGTGCAAATTGTAAAAAGCCAATCCGGATAGCACGATTGTTATCATTATGTTTTTCATATTAATCAGGTATGTATAGTAATTTCACATCACTTAATTTTGCAGTCAGGCTTGGAGTCCTGAACGAGTGTCTTCCCAAAAGAGAGAAGGTATAGGTACCTGCACTGGATACCGAATGCACATATTGTAGAGTGAAACCACTTTGTGGTCCCCCGGATATTGTTAAAGTTGCGTTGACAGGCGATAAACTATTGTTTAATCCGATGGCAAAAAAGGCGGTATTTGATATGTTAACAATAGAATATCCTGTATAGGTTACCGCTATTTTACCAGGTCCGGGCACAGTGATTGATCTACTTTGGAACTGTTGCCAATTGTTTTCGGTAATGACGCTGTAACCATTAAAGTTGTAATACTCTAGTTTACTCTGCACAGTATTTGTCTCTGCAGCAGTTGTTTGTACAGTGCCATCAGCAAATTTAATTCCCTCTGTTGTCTCAATCTTACCAGCTACCGACAATTTTTCTGAAGGGGTAATAGTTCCAACTCCTAAGTTGCCATCAGACTGTAGAAAAATACGATTTTGATAGCCATTTGAGGGGAAGCCGTTACCGCTATCATTATTAAATCCCAAAAACAAGTGATCACCGGAATTAATCCAGGTATATACAGATGTAGAATTTGAATTCTCCATTGTTAGACCGCCTGGTCGATAACCAATACTTGGATGCTTGATGTGAAGGGCAGAAAATGGAGTCGTAGTACCAATTCCGACCCTCGCACCTGTATGTATGTTAGATTCAATATTTTTCGTCCAGTTAATATTCTCTTCCCAGGCGGTTGTTTGTAATGTGCCGTCTGCAAACCTAATACCACCTGCAGTGTTTAAGATTCCTCTTGTTTCGAGATTACCGGTGACGAAATCTCCTCTCAAAAGTACATCCGTGCTATCACGTCCATTGGCGATAATCAACTGATCGTCACCGCTACTATCATGTCCTGCTTCATAACCGATAAAGACATTCCTTTCCCCATTGGCATTCATTCCCGCATAGCTACCGATTGCCGTATTTTTACTGCCAGATGTAGCATTGCGAGCCGCAAAATAGCCAAGATAAGTGTTTTCTGTGGCGGTGGTTTGTTCTCTTCCAGCCAGAGCACCAACCATCGTATTTGACGGACCAGTCGTGATGGCCGCACCTGCATTATTTCCAATGAAAGTATTAAAACTGGCATTGGTCGCAGACTGTGCTGCTCTCGGACCAACGTAGACGTTTCCTGATCCTTCTGTGTTGAATCGGCCTGCCAGCCAACCTAAAAATACATTCGCTCTTCCTGTTGTATTTTCTCTTCCTGCTGATTGGCCGAGAAAAGTGTTTGCATCTCCTGAAGTGTTGTAAAGCCCGGCATTGAATCCCACAAAAGTGTTTTCATTTCCAGTGGTCACATTGCCACTGTTACTACCAAAGAAGCTGTTGAATAAACCGCTGTTAGAAGCCCCTGCGTTACTTCCCACGATGGTGTTGCTTGGCTCGATTGTGATGCCGTCAATGGTTGTTTGTGAGGAGGCAGAATTTAAGATGCTGCCATCTGCAAACCGAATACCACTCCCGGCAGTTAATTCTCCTCTTACTGCTACATCTCCGCTTACAAAATCTCCTGTGATCAAATGGTTGGTCGAATCAGGTCCGTTTCCTAATATGAAAATGTTGTTACTACTCACATTTTCACCGACCTGGTATCCTATGAGCACACTTGAATGAGTATTCGCAAATTCTCCAATTCCTTGCCCCAGGAATACATTTTTACTACCGGTAGCTTGCCATCCAGTGCTACTTCCAATCATCACATTACCAAAACCATTGTTGTGAGCTCCTGCGTTGACACCCATAAAGACATTGTTCCTTCCGGTGAAGTTGTTATGGCCTGCCCATCTGCCAACGGCAGTATTTAATGATCCGGTCATCCTGGTTCCAGCCTGGTTTCCAACTAAGGTATTTGAGGTTCCAGTCTCATTGTCACGTCCAGTGTCGGTTCCAATGAATACATTGTATCCTCCCGTGGTATTCTTATCTCCTGCAAAAGACCCAATAAATGTATTTCTTGAACCGGTAGTTAAGAGTTTTCCAGCCTGTTGGCCAATCAATACGTTGTAAGGCCCTGACATTGTAGCCGATCCTGCATTGTGTCCGATGATGTTATTCCCGATTGCAGCCGGGTCATTTGGCTGAATATTACCAATCGAAATATTGGATGATTGTCCAGCTTGTATTTGATGATTGTTTGCCAACTCAACGCCACTTACCTGATTGCTATACAACGCATAGGGAACAGATAGCAGTTGGGAGATGCCTAGTAAATCATAGGTGGATCCACCTGAAACGTCGATTTCAGTTTTCAGAAAGAAAGATGCGGAACCCCAATCGATTTGATCAAAAGTTCCGATTAGTGCGGTTCCGTCACCGATTTCCAGAGAAAATACTCCATTTCCATCAGTGATAGAATTATGGGCTTCAGAATAAATGCTTGTACCATTTGCTGATCCGGATAAAATACTGAGCCGAATAGAGATTGATTGATTCGCAATCGGATTCCCTGTAGAGTCCTGAGCCAGTGCCTGGTAATTGAACTTTTGTGGTGATTGCGCAAATACCGTCAGTGACATCATGCACATTAGAAAAATTGTAATTGTTTTCATTGATAATAAGTTTAGATCTTTAGTTATTAAATATTTAAAATTGATTCTATCGAGCAACCGAACAGGCAGCAGCCCATTCAGATTTGTAGGTTATTGTTTGGTTATTACCTCAAATCATTGAGATACATTGCTCTGCAAAAATTAGAGCCTCAATTTGATGCGGTGTGCGAAATGTATCAGGTGTAATTGTAACCTGTATGGCGACATGATTTGCCTATTTGTAAACAATAAACCGTTTCTGCAGCAGCTCTGTGAAGTCGTCATTAGTTTACCGTTTCATCGATGACTACATACTGCTAATGAAGCAAGTAGTTATGTATCGCCTCCTACTAATACATTTTGTGTGTAAAGAGCAATACTTATTGAAATCCTCTGTCAGAAACTTTAGACAGTGAAACGTCTTTTCAGCATAATTAGCGCTTATCAAAATTCTCTGATTACGGATAAAAAGTAAATACCCAAAAGTAAGTATTTTGATAGGACTGAATTAATGAACAAGGATTATGGAAGTATTAAAAATTACGAAGGATAAATAATGAATAGAAACATATGAATAGTCAAAACTCATATTTGATAAGAATTATTAAATCCGGTATAAGAATAGTATAATGAAAAAATTTTTCGACTCTTGCCAGCGTATTTTGTCTGAAAAAAAATTTTTTAGTGTTCCGCCAGCAGTTTTCTTCCGAAAATATTTTTTTTTGACGTTATGCCAGCGGATTTCTTCCGAAAAATATTTTTTTTGGCGTTCTGCCAGCGGATTTATTGCGAAAATATTTTTTTTCGGCTTATGCCAGCAGTTTTCTTCCGAAAATATTTTTTTTTGACGTTATGCCAGTGGATTAATTGCGAAAAAGTTTTTTTTCGGCTTATGTCAGCGGATTTCTTCCGAAAAATATTTTTTTCGGAGTTATGCCAGCAGTTTTCTTGCGAAAAACATTTTTTCGGCTTATGTCAGCGGATTTCTTGCGAAAAATATTTTTTTCGGTGTTATACTATCGGATTTCTTCTGAAAAATACTTTTTTTGGAGCCATGCCAGCAGATTTCTTTCAAAAGATATTTTTTTTGTAGTTATGCCAGCGGATTTCTTATTAAATCCTTTGGCATTTTGAAACAAATAGAAAAAAGAAAGATTTTTCCTTCAGTCTGCAGGATTATGGTTTGATCCATCCTTTATATTAATCATCATCTACCCAATAACAGTGTAATAAGCTATCATGAAGAGGTAAAGGATTAGTGAGTATGTCATTTTGAAAAAAATATCTTCGAAAGCTTTATCATTTGATAAACTTTTTGTTATCTTTACAACAGCGTAATTAGTTTAATCTTGGCTTTAGGGTTTTGTCTCCCAGACAAATCTTAAAGCCTTTTTTTATTAGGTGAGGGGGTTGTATTTTTCAGTAGCTAGAACATCACTTCCCAGTATTCTGCAGCACTTCAATCGGGATCCTGAAAAATATCTTAAATAAAAAAGAAAGTAAAAAATGGCTTTCTATTAGTATTAGTGGAAACAGAACCGGGTCACACTGACTTGATATCTCAAGTCTGTGCCCACCAGCTGGTGGATATCGCCCGACGAGCTGAATTTTAGCCATAAAATAATTCCTAATTTTTTTGAGGCTTTACCAGTCACGGGAACGAGAGTTAAACTCGTGACCTCTATTTAACCCATCAATACCTCACAAAACAATACATATTACTACAAAGAGGAATTTGAAAATATCATCGGTTCACACCAAGCTCAAAGTAGAAATATTTGTTTTTATCATTGTTTATCTCTAATTTCTATCAGATAAATTTCAACAGTAAAACCAAAAAATACCTCCTTATTTCGTTCATCAATTAGTCTTTTTGGAAGAACTAAATGAACCATTGATTAATTACGCTCGCTATTAGTGTTTAGTGTAGTCAGCAACTATAAAGAGATATATTTTAAGACTTATTAAGTGCATCTTATTTTCCAGGAAATGGATGTCACTATTGTTGAAAGATTACTCTGGATATTTGAATTTCAAACTTTAACCTAACCAAAAACAAAATAGTGGATAAACAAATTATTGATCTGTCAAAACAAGATGATATTAGCATTGGTGACAATGAAGCTTACGCATCACTTGGATATAATGCACAAACAGCCCTGGATTTCTGTCATGGCTTCAGGTTCCAATTTGGAGGACAAATAGCAGCAACTGCAGGAATATCCAGGCATATTACAGAATTTATTAAAGCAACCATTGAAATTGAAGCTGGCGTAGAAGCTGGTATGGAATTTACTGCACAAGTCTCTCCTAATATATTGGATCAGATAGGTTTGACACTATCATTTCAGGCCCATTTGAAAGCTTATATTAGAGCAAAACTGGAACTGGCTCTTGAGTTTGAAACTTTTCTAAATCGCTTAATAACAGAAGGATATGATGATTCTACAGTGGTTTACAAAGTATTTAAAGAATTTGTAGATCAGATTGAAGTCGCCACAGGCGTCCAGGCAAATGCGCAAATTGCTATTAGTGCTGCCGCTCAAATTCTTTGCACAGCAAGGTTATTTGATCAGGGAAAAGGAAGAGAAGCGGGTTTTGATTTCCGAATCAATGCAGAAGCAGCATTTATGTTCGGAATGGGTGTTGATTTTTTCGCAAAAATCAGGTTTGCAAATATTACTCAATTTTTTAAAAATTCTAAGGATCATATTATTGATGATATAAAAAAACAAATTGATAAAGAGACAGAAATTGAAGTACCTAATTTTGTTTTCAACTCGTTAACCTTAGCACTCGATATGATCATTGATGCGGGTGTTTCAGGGGACCTGAACAGACGTAGTTTAACCCTTCATTCAATTCAGGAATTCCTCAAAAAATTTCTTGTAGATGAAGTGATTAAGGCGTACGAACAACTGCTTAATAAAGTCATTGAAGAAGCAATAGACTGGATTAAAGGCAATCTGGATAAAGTTTTAGCTGAACTCGTCAACAAAGAAGTCTTAACAGACCATGGAAAGGCGATTACCTTTTTAGACAGTTTACGGACACTTCAAAAAACTACGGAGAACATTGGTAATGTATCATCTATACATGATGTACTTCCCGTAATCGAGGACATCGTTCACCTCCTTGATCAAATTGGATTCGAACATATAGAAACTATCAAAAGCATCGGAACTCACATCTATGCCATAGGCTATCTGATAGATGATGAAAATAGAGATAAATGGAGTCATCTACCTGCTTACAGCACTTTAAATATCAACAGTTTCAATGGTACTGGAGATGTATATCCAAAAGAACTTTTCCAGTATCTCCGGTATTTTGTATCACAAAATCATCAAAACAGGAAGCTCTTAAAAAT
>JBCBHL010000420.1:0-6224 GCA_038525605.1 Bacteroidota bacterium | reverse complement strand
CTACCTCAATGTCAAGGTTCCCGCCTCCGGATTTAATGCTGTAGTAGAAAATAATCAGGAAAAATGGGAAAAGATTGACCCATACCATCCATTTAAATACTACCGATACGATGACCAGCTCGCCAAATCCAACAGATGGCTGGGAGATCTGGTTTCCGTGATAGGTTTTATCACATTACTTTCTATTGTGATTTCCTGCCTCGGATTATTGGGAATGGCAGTTTACACTACCGAAAGAAGAATAAAAGAAGTGGGTATCCGCAAGGTCTTGGGAGCCAATAGTGCTCAGCTATTCGGACTCCTCAGTAAATCATTTATCAAAACCCTTTTGATAGCTGTTCTCATCTCAGCACCATTGAGTTATTTGATCAATAATTTCTGGCTGGAGAATATTCCCAATCGTGTGGATTTTGGAATCGGGACTTTGTTGTCCGGTATATTAATCCTGATTGCATTGGTTTTTAGCACAATCAGTTCACAGATACTTTCTGTTTCAGGACGCAATCCCGTTGATTCTATCAAATACGAATAAAGATTCATTTCAAGTTGCAGCGCAATTTCTTGCGTTGCAACACTACAAGCATACAGAATTCTGTACACACAATTGAGTACAACTTATTTTAGGATGGTACAATCCAATATTGAAGGATCGTAGTAGTTCGTAAAAGAAACCTGGAGGTTGCTTATGGAGTCTTTGCGTTATCTTGCAGAGCCTTTGCGCCATTATTTAGAGTCTTTGCGCGATAATATTGACCCTTTGCGTTAAAATATGGAGTCATTGCGTCATTATGTAGAGTCTTTGCGCCATGTTGCGGAGTCTTTGCGCGATTATATAGAGTCTTTGCGTCATTATATGGAGTCCCGGCAAGACATTATGGAGTTGTAGTAGCAAAATATGTAAAATTTATAATGGCGCAGGAAGTCCTGAACTTGATGCACATCTTACCAATGATGATATCTCTGAGTTTTATGCTAAGTGCAAGAAAATAAATCATTGTACGGGGAGCTTTAAAATACTACTCTTGAAAAATGAATAAAAGTACAGATGCCCTAAATAAAACATTCCATATTCAGTTGATTATCTGCTAATGCGGGATATCATGAAAACTGGTTTATTTAAGAAATACATTAAAATACTAATCACAAACACTTCTCAAAAATAAATCTGATATTTAAAAATGGAATCAATCGAATTTTTAGTGTTTTACTAATGGCCTTGGCGAAAATGCGTCAAGAAAATCAGCTGATGCAGCGTTAAAAAAATATAAGTTGTTTGACGAAGGACAGGGTGGCCTGGCCATTCTTAGATTTTTAGCGGAGTTAGCTGATTTTTAGCAATTTTCGGCACAGCCTTGATCTTTTTGGTTCGTTTTTGGATCAAACCAAAAATGAACAAAAGAAAGAACTGCAGAAGGGGTCTGAATAAACAGGAGTCGCGTAATCAAAAGATTCCATTAAACCATCCCCGAAAACTGACAAAGCGGTCTTAATTAATAAAGGTTATCGCAACAGATTTATTAAGCATATTTTCAATTAAAGTAAGACTTAACGTGATGATATCTAATCAATTCACTATTTTGATATGGTCGATCAATAGTTTAAAACTCTCAGGTTTCTTATTCCCTATCAAAAAAGCTATTTCAGAGGCTTCATTCCCGGGATAGTTTGGCATATTCAGTTTTCGCCCTCTAAACCCCGGATACATTTGATCGAAAGGTATCTCAATTTCCTCCCATTCGCCGCTGGTTTTGAACTCATAGATGTAAGAATGGTAATCCGTGCGGGATGATTTGACCCGAAACTGAAATTTCTTTCCATCACCCTTAACTCTTAAGATGAATTTCTCAAAACCTGAACAATCTACATCACTCAAACTATGTCTCAATGAAGAAAATCCTCCATTATTCTCCAGCGATACTTCTCCCGAAAAAACGCCAAAACCATCTTTATCGATTACAAAACTGCCTTGTGACCTCCCTCCCATCACACCATCGTCTACAATCCTCCAGCTACTCCGGGAGGTTTCAGAATCAAAATCAAAAAGTAAGATATTACCAGTCATAAAAAATGTGGTTAAACCTAAAATATATATCGTAATTACTTTCACCATTCGAATGATGCTTTTGGGATATTATAGCACTTCTGTAACAACAAATTCACTTCATAAAAGTTTATCAAATTCTGATATTAGTGAACGAGCAATTTTTTGCTTTAATCGACTGATCCGATTATATTCATATCTAAAAATTCCTACCTAAATGAGAAATATCCTGCTACTAATCACATTCATTGGTTTCATTTTACCCGGTTGTAAACAACCTACTCCTGAAAGCACCAAAGAGTCTGTCACAGCAAACTACCTCGACTTTAGCAATCGCGATGATCAATATACCGGAGGCATCAAAATGATTCCCATTACAACTCCGAAGGGAAAATTTAATGTCTGGACCAAACGCGTTGGCAACAATCCAAAAATAAAAGTACTGTTACTGCATGGTGGACCAGGGATGACACATGAATTGTATGAATGTTTTGATGGTTACTTTCCTGCTGAAGGTATTGAATATATTTACTATGATCAGCTGGGCTCCTACTACAGCGATCAACCGAGCGACAGCTCACTTTGGACAACCGAAAGGTTTGTCGAAGAAGTAGAGCAGGTAAGAATTGCATTAGGACTTGACAAAAACAACTTTTTTCTCCTCGGTCAGTCGTGGGGAGGCATACTGGCGATGGAATATGCCTTTAAGTATCAAAATAACCTCAAGGGCCTGATTATATCCAATATGATGGCCAGCATCCCGGAATATAACCAATACGCTAAAGAGGTATTGGGCCCTGCCATGAACCCGGAAGTCTACAAGGAAATTCAGGAGATAGAGGCCAACGAAGATTTTAGCAACCCCCGCTATGAAGAATTGTTGATGGAGCACCACTACACTGAGCATGTCTTGAGAAAGCCCCTAAGCGAATGGCCTGAATCGATTACCAGAACATTGAAACATGTAAATCCGGAGGTTTATGTATACATGCAGGGCTATAGCGAATTTGGTATTACTGGTGATGCCACTCTGAAAAACTGGGATGTTAAAGACAATCTATCGACTTTAGCAGTGCCAACTTTGGTCATTGGCGCCAGTCATGATACTATGGATCCTGAACACATGGAATGGATGTCAAAAGAGGTGCAAAATGGCAAATTTCTGCTTTGTAAGAACGGTAGTCATCTATCTCAGTACGATGATCAGAAAACTTACTTCGAAGGAGTAATCAGCTTTTTGAAGGGTTTGGAGTAAAAACTATATCGAAATTTCTGAGGAGGAATACCTCATAACCCGCTCTCAAAATCAATCTATTAAAAAGTAGAGATTAATTCAAAAATCGTAAAGCGTTAATGAGTAGTTGATTATAAAATTCAGATTATCTTTAATTGGTAACAGGTATAATCAAATAGCTCTTCTCCTCACTAATATTGCCTGATTCATGATTTCCTCGGATTTAGGTAATTTGATGGTTTCAGAAACTCTTAAAACATAAAAAGGGAGCTCTTCACTTTTGAAGTAACTCCCTTCTACTATTCATACACAAATACTCTAACTGACATATTTGTGGTTTATTGTATAGCAAATACCATCAATTGAAAGATTTTGTGAACTTATTGACTGTAGCGTCAGAACTTCCGTAACTCACGACTTTCAATGCGAGCGGGAGGTTTTGATACTTCCTGATTACACTCTCCAGCGATTCCAAAATCCATGACATTCTGTTTCCAAATGCTCCTCCTCCAACAAGCGTCAGAAAAAGGTCTTTATTGCCGTTCTGCTGATAATTGATCAACCCTGCAAGGACTGTTGCCTCATAAGTCGCTTCCAATATCATTCTGGCAAATTTTTCCCATAAATGAGCGTCGTGCCGATTGTAAGCCACCGGAAGTGCAGAACAATATGCCTGCGTAACCTGATGACCACCTCCTGCCAGGGTAACCTCCGTATTCCATTGTATACCGATCCTTAGCTTACTTTTCAACTCATCATATGCAGGCGCATCCAGTTGATTTAAGTGATCATTGATATGATATAGTCCCACTTCATTGGCCTTGACATAGCCGTTTTGCATCGTCCAAAGTTTCAATGATTCATTATCTAAAGCTGTAGCGATATCAGCTAAACAATCTATCTGATTATCTGCAGTCTGCCCCTGCCTTCCTTTGACATTCACAAAATAATTCCTGTAAATAGTACCTGCCCCACAGGCAATTGCACAGGCAGGACCCTGCGTATGATCGTGTTCGTATCTGTCAATTCCACTTTCCGGAATGACAGAAGGACTTGCCATCTCCAGCAGGTTAAACTGCGAAGCTGCCTGAAACAATGCGCCTGCATTTCCCGAGTCCTGATGCAAATGCTGCACATTTCCCACGATCTCTTTAATAGTCAATCGATTATCATACCGAGAAACATCTACCTGCTGCCTCAACTCAGCCAATGAAGGCAGCCCTAACACACCATATTGAAATGAATCTCCGGTTACCTTTGAAATCAGTTGATTGCCATTTATTGCTATGTTACTTCTTACATTTTCAGGAGATTCTTCCTGAAATCCCATCAACTTTTCAAACCACATATTTATTACTTCACTTTTTAAAGTTAAAACCTAAGTTAAATCCCACATGAATTGTAGGCGTTAAGAAAGTACCATTATCACGTCTCAGTGGCTCTGCGCTAAAATCAAATTCGCTTTGGTCTTCATATCTGGTTGTAACCGTCCTTCTTTTAAAGCCAAGACCTCCATAAGCATCCCAGATAAACTTTCCTGTTTCAAACCTAAAGCGATAGTCAGCATAATAGGTGTAGGAGGTTATCTCCCGCTCTATGTAAGTATCTCTGAAATCAGCAGAGCTGCCAAAATTCTCCACATCCAGACTCGACACAATATCAGCTTCGGATTCTCTGTAGATGAAATTCAAATAAATCGGGACAGATTTAACCGGCTTTACGTAAGCACCCATAAGAAAACCTTCCTGAGCAAATCTCAACTCCATATTTGCGTTTCTATTATTCCAGAAACGAATCAATCTGTCATTGGGATGAATAATACCTGCCATTAAACCGATACGGTCGCCATTTAATGGAGATAGTATCACCCTAAACTCATCTATGATCCACCGGGAAGGATTGCCTATAATAATCGAAAAATTCCTGTCTGAAGAAACATCAAATGAATCTATATTTTGTGCCAAACCCGAATGACATAAAAATAAAACAAATAATAAAAATTTAAATTTCATGTAAAAATGGTTAGTGTCTTTTGTAAAAACAGCCTTCTAAAAAACTCTGTTAGTAAATTAAATAGAACATTCTAAAAACCTTCAATCATCAAAGAAAAGTCTGTAAATTATTCTTTGCTTCATTAATTCTGATATAATATCCAATGTGAAAAGCTAAAGAAAAAAAGCTTCGCCGTAATAATTGATCCTTTCATCAAATTTGCTTTATTCAATGCGTTAAGCTATTAAACCTCTGTTTTAAAAACCTGTACCACATTATATGTAACAATCTATAGCTGGACGGATCAGTCAAAAGAAATCTGAAACGAAACTTTCCACAGATCTAATAATTGACAAAGCAGCAGCAAAACGCATTTCGCTCGCATCAAATTGGTCTGCCTGAAATCATTCAATCTCCTAATCAATTCGTTTTAATATTAATCAATTAGTTTTATTACTAATATATTAGTTGCATAACTAATCAATTAGGATTAAATTACTTAAATAATCTAAATAAATGGAAAAATTAGCAAAGCGAGAAGAACAAATTATGAGGGCTTTTTGGAAGCTCAAGAAAGCTTTTATCAAAGAAGTAATTGAGGAGATTCCCGATCCTAAGCCTCATTACAATTCGGTAGCGACAATGGTTCGAATCCTGGAAGAAAAGGGATTTTTGGCGCATGTTGCATATGGAAAAGGTAGTTGATCATGATTTACGTTTCGACTTGATTAATTTTAAAATGCGTTCCAGGTCTTTCTCAGAGATCTTTTCTGTCTTTGCAAAGTAGGTGATCATGTTCGAATAAGAATTGTCGAAAAACTTGTCCACCACTGAGTTGACAATTGTGTTTTTATAAACCTCTTCATTGATAATAGGGTAGTACTGATACGTTTTTCCATATGCAACATGCGACAATGGTTCGAATCCTGGAAGAAAAGGGATTTTTGGCGCATGTTG
>JBCBHL010000419.1:0-6262 GCA_038525605.1 Bacteroidota bacterium | reverse complement strand
GATTTGATGGGGGAGGTGTAGAGCTTCTTATCTCCCATAGCAAAATCTGCGTCGATCCCGTTATCAAAAGACGCATAAAAGGTGAGTGCTGACTTCAGTTCCTGATTGGGATCCGTATTTTCCTGCTTTACTGACTCAGTTTTTTGATTGCTGCAACCGAAAGCGATAATAAGGAGTAGCAGTGTCACCGCAAGAGTAGATTTTTTATGAATGTTAGATTGCATGATCATCAGTAGTTCTATAATTCTTAAAGCAATCTACAATATCCGAAGATATTATTGTTTGTTCGCCTCCTTTTTGTGATGAAGGGTAAGGCTGATTAATCAGCAAGCGGATAAACGTTTTAGAAATGTCAAAAACATTGAATTCATAGTAGATTTATAATTCAGTCCTGTCATTTTGAGTTAAAATTTGCACTTGATCCAAATCAAATTTGAAAAATTTGGAAGCGCTTTTTAATCACTTACCAACACATTTGAAAGGTTCGGTTTTGCTGCGAAAAGCTTTACTACATTTGGTAAAAACAAAACATAGACTATTATGAAAAAGAAGAATTTAAACCTCGATTCACTCAAAGTTGAAAGCTTCGTGACGGACCTGGAGCAAGAAAACTCCAACACGGTCAAGGGTGGTACCGCAGACCCTACTTTCCACAATTCGAATTGCTGTGGTTCCAGATATATTTGTCCTCAAACCATATTTGCGGAATGTCATACACTTGATGGTGATTGTATCACAGTTGTTCAGAATTACTGTAATAAAAAGTAACTGAAACTATCTTAGAACTGCAGGTCATAGCTTCTGCTAATTGGATTTTATGACCTCAGTTAATCAAAATTAAGATTATTCGAAGAGCATCGTAAATGCTCAACTAAGAAGATCTGCATTGCAAATACAAAAAGTCTATTTTTTTATTAATGATTGTGAATTGAAACTCATAAAACCTTCATGATTCCTCAGTTTCAATTCACTCGTATTTTTCTAATATTGTCTATTAATTAGCCGGTTCTTCATCACCTGGTATCGGACATGAAATATCGGTGTAGCAGTCGAATATAGAACATTTAAATGCTTCGGTATAAAATGTATAAGTTCGAAGTGTATTGATGTAACCGCCTTTCACTGTATCGGTATTTTTTGAATCGAAATCAGTAGAAAAACTACTTACTTTCAGGTCCTGTAGTGATAATTTCTTTTTTATGATAACGTAATTAATAACTACCTACTCTGTTACATCAGCTGGATCAGTCTAGATTTCTGTGGAGTATCTTGCTAAAATACAACTGTTAAGATTTAGATAATCTATCAATGACTTTGCATTTAAATTTTAGTCATACCATTAGTAGAATTTCGTCACTTTTCCATTGATGAAAAGTGATCAATAATCTAGTGCTGCATACATTTTTTAACGCTTTTTTAGCCGGGCGCCGGGCGCTAAAAATCAGGAAATAAAAGGAACTCGCTGAATTGATTTGAGTATGAATTTTTCGTTATCCAAAAGCTCTAACAGCCTTTTCTTTCTAATCTGATTTTAGCACTAAAAAAACTAAAATGTATGAGGCACATCCTTAAATAAGTTATAATTTTCCACAGATTTATTGCTTGATCACATAAGTTTTCGGTGTCCGCTTCGATTTGTATAAGTTACAAAGGCATCAAGCAAATGAGAAAGAGTAATTTGTAAGTGAATTATTCTGCCTGGTAAGTGTTGATGGAATATTTAAAAGTGGTGCTTTGGTGGGAGTTACCAAAATGTAGGCATGCAGCCAATTAACCTTGAAGATTTCTACAATAATCTGCTTTTCAGGTGATCTGATATCTTTGAAACTTTGTACGTACCAACTCTACCAAATCACCTCAAAAGCTATGCCTCATGAATTGAAGGCTTAAATCCGATTAAGCTTCATATTTTGAGATCGGAACAGGACATGTTACATCAGTGAAGCATACTACTAAAGAACACTTAAAGTATTCAGTATCGTTTTGACAACCGTAGTAAAGTGTGCGTTTTCCGCCTTTTACAGTTTCGGCATTTTTCTGCTCAAATTCAGTTTTAAAACTCTTGACTCTAATCTCCTGTAGTGTTAATTTCTTTTTCATCGTATTTTAAATTTGTTTATCAAGCATCATTCAATGCTTTTAATAGAATTGATTAAACAACAAGATATTCAGTCCCGGGAAAATTAACGGAGACCGATTTGTAGGTGATCAATGATGATTTGTAAGTGTTCGGTTATTGTTTAGCAATGAGTGCAATCATTCGGTCTAAAGAGATTAATAATGAGTAAAAGCTGCAATGATCTGTACTCACCTGATGATTTCCTTGTTCCTAGGTGTGGTCCGGGATAATTCAGAGTTGACGAAGTAACTATTAAGAATAACAAAAGAGGCTGTCTCTATTGTGGAGATGACAGCCTCTTGATCATTAGTTATTTATGATTCCTATTCTTCGATGATTCTCTCGGTAGTTACTTTCCCGTCTTTTTCCATTTGTAGGTTTGAGGCAGACACGCGTACTCTGAACGATTGTATTACTAAGCTACTTTTCCGTCCTGACCGTTGAACTGAAAAGTATCACCGGATCGCATTTTCTTTCTGACTCTGGTTTCTACTTCGCCATTGACGATCACTTCGCCTTGCTTGATCATGATTTTGGCTTCTCCACCAGTTCCCACCCAACTAAGGGCTTTCAGGAGATTGTTCAGTTCTATGTATTCCTCGTCAGCTTTGAGGTTAAATGTTTCCATTTATTGCAATTATGAATTTATAATTTTTGAATCGCGAATTTATGCATTAATCACGATAATCGTCCTACGCCCATGTTAGTGTTTTCACCAACAAGTAAGTCATCAGAGTCCACATTTGAGAATGAATCATTTTCATGAATCACTTTCAGTGTCACTTCGATAACTATCGGAGGACGCTGAAAGATAAGGAAAAAGGAAGCTAGGAGAGCTTTGAGATATAGAAAGTGTAGCAAATGCTACACTTAGTGTAAGTCTTTTGTCTTTTGTCTTTAATCTATTATCTATTGTCTAAAGTCTATTATCACCCTTGAAGATTTGATCAATAAACTGTTTGACGCTGGTAGGTTTTCTACCAAGGAAATCAGCTAAGGCAGGATCAGTTTTGTTCATGGTATTCTGAGCCACCGCCGTTCCCCACATAGTCATCATCCCTACATACATTTCCGGGACTCCGCCCTGTTTCATCATGGATTGGAATTCATCAGCTGGCGGGGATTGAAAGCTAATGTCTTTACCTAAACATGCTGAAATATAGCCTGCGATTTGTTCAAAGCCTATTGAATCCGTATTGGTGAGCGTATACGTTTTGTTTTCATGTCCTTCAGAAATCAATATCTGTGCTGCCACCTCAGCTAGTTCTTCACGCAATACCCAGGAAGCCTCGCCATCATGAGCTGGAAACAAAATCCTTCCGGTTTCTGCTACTTTTTCACCAATAAATGGCAGAATCATTTCCTGATAAATACCATTTTGCAGAATCGTATATTGCATTCCACTTTCTTTCAGAAAATCCTCGGTTTCAATGTGTGAATTCTGAAAATCAGCAATGGCCGATTGCGCATGATTTGGAGTTCTTACAAATGAAGTGTAGAAAATATGTTTCACGCCGGCTTCCTTCGCTGCTGTTATAGCATTCATATGGTGTTTAGTTCTGTTTGTTACAGGTCCTCTGTCATTACTGGAAACTAACATCAACTTATCCACACCAGCGAAGGCCTGACGCATGGAATCAACATCTTCGTAATTTCCCAAATGGATTCTAACGCCCTCTGTTTTCAGCTTTTGGGCTTTTTCCTCGCTTCTAACCATAGCCCCTATATCTGCGACATTTACTCCTTTTTGGATTAAGTGTTTGATGACTTGCGAACCATATTGTCCCGTAGCGCCAGTTATTAAGATCATATTTATTTTGTTTTTGTGAACATCACAAGTAGAATTGTTGATATACTTTGTATAGTTGATTGTAAAAAAGTATTACTATACTTTTGTATAGTGAAAATGTAAAGTGTTGATTATGAGTGATTTTGAAAAGTTAGTATCAGAAGAGAAGGGCGGAAGTTGCCCCAGAAGTTATGTTTTGGCATTAACAGACACCTTAAATGTAATCAGCGGAAAATGGAAACTTCCGATAGTAGCAGCGTTACTCCGTGGTAAAAACCGATTTAAAGATCTACAGGAAAACATCGATAAAATCACACCAAGAATGTTGTCCAAAGAATTAAAAGAACTGGAAGTCAATGGAATCCTGGAAAGAAAAGTCTACAATCAAACACCAGTATTGATAGAGTATCAATTAACACCTTCAGGAAAGAGTTTTGCAGCTGTTATAGACGCCATGATTGACTGGGGACTCACACACAGAAAAGAAGTATTTCAGGAAAACTGACAAGATATTTCTTCAATTATTAGATTTGAACACATCTACCCCCGATTTGATTACTTGCAATTTATAAGTAGTGCTGACTTTTGTTGATATCAAAAATCAGAATTACATGCAAGAGATATCAATTAGCCAATCCGGAATATGCAGGGAGGCACGCAATTCCTTACTTCTAAAAACAATCAGTATATTGCTTCTGGCTGGGATCGCTTTCTTTGTACCCAACAGCTTGTCAGCGCAAGTTCCAAAGACTATACCTGTTCAGAGCAAGGACAATTCGCAATTGATCATTATTCCAAAAGGTGAGGCACTTAATCGAAAATTTATTCCGCTACACCCGGAGCGACCAAATGGTCCCAGACTGCAGGTTATATCAGGGAATCCTGATAAAGGCCCGTCGTTTACACTGTTTAGATACAGTAGGAATTACGCAGGAAGTGGTACCCTGCACAACCATTCACATAACTACAGTTTGTGGCTCATCGAAGGAGCGATGAAGCACTGGGATGCCACAGGTAGTGAGAAGACTGCTCAAATACTCCTGCCCGGTTCCTATTTGTACCAACCTGCCAATGAGTTTCATGCTGCTAATTGCCTGACCGAAAGATGTACTGCTTATGTAGTCTTCGATGGCCTGATTGATACTAGTTTTCCTAAGAAGGAGAGTCCGCTGATCAAGGACCACTAAATCATACTTAATAAAAATCACAAAATAGATAAAGAAATGAAAATCACACTTACAGGCTCCCTGGGGCATATAGGAAAACCTCTTGCTGTTAAATTGGTGGAGCAAGGTCATGAAGTAAAGGTAATCAGTAGTAACGTGGATAGGGGGAAGGAAATTTCCGCATTAGGAGCTACTCCCGCAATAGGAAAGTTGCAAGACACTGATTTTCTGATCGATCATTTTAAAGAATCTGATCTGGTTTATACTTTGGTGCCACCAGACAATTACTTCGATCATTCGCTGGACTTATTCGGTTATTTCAAAGAACTTGGAAATAGTTTTGCAGATGCTATCAGAAAGTCGGGAGTTAGCAAAGTGGTGAATTTAAGTAGTATCGGAGCGCATCTGGAGACAGGTAATGGCATATTGGAAGGTACGTATCAGGTAGAAAAGAGCCTCGACGACTTACCTGAAAATGTCTCCGTGACTCATATCAGACCCGTGGAAATTTATTATAATCTCTATCAGTACATTGATTTGATCAAAGGACATGGAATCATGGCCAGTAACCTGAAACCCGATACTGTCAATGCGTGGGTAGCTATTCCCGACATTGTCGATTGTATTGTTGATGAGATGAATGGGAATATCGTTGGAAGAAATGTTCGGTATGTAGTTAGTGAAGAGGTCACCTATCAGGAATTAGCGAGTGCCATTGGAGGAGCTATTGGTTTACCGGATTTGCAGTGGGTGCAAATAACGGATGCTCAGATGCAGGAAAACCTGACTCAAGTAGGGATGCAACCAAAAATTGCAGAGAAAATGACCGAGATGTATACTGCCATTCGCAGTGGATTATTGTATGAACATTATTGGCAAAACAAACCTCAAACTTTTGGTGTCGTTAAATTGAAAGACTTTGCCAAGGATTTTGCAGTAGCTTATCACAACAAAGGGCAGTAATTAATTGACGGTTGTCAAGAAAGGAGTTGTATTTGTATTTTGATTTAAAGTACTGGTTAACGATAATTCGTAATTCCTTTGTCCATAGTAGCTTTATGCGGAGATGGAACAATTACCATTTTAATTCATAATTATGAATTCATAATTAATAATTCAATGCCATTAAGTTAAGCAATTAAACTGATCTGTAATTTCCTGCATATTTAGTATCAGGTTTAACTATTC
>JBCBHL010000418.1:0-6271 GCA_038525605.1 Bacteroidota bacterium | reverse complement strand
GTTTCCACAATTTCCTTTTGCCTGTTTGTGGCATTTGTATATAAAAACAATCGTAGCATTTGAAAATCAGCTTCATGGATCATATTCCAAAAATCTGAAGATTTTACTCTTCTGTCATTGATGATCTCAACTCCCTTTTTATATAAATTTTTAGACACTGTTTTAGTCAATAGACTACTCTCAGTATGTACATCCAGTAATTCATTCATTACCAATAAATTAGAAAGATAATATAGTTCATCACCTTGTTTTGTTTCCTGTGAAATTTCATAAGCTTGCTGATAAGATTTAGCGCTTTTCTCTAATGTCTCATCAAATTGATCTTGATCTGCTAAATATAATTTTCGCTTTTCATGGCCACCCACCACAGCATACACTTCCGGGTGCTTAGAGATATACAACATACTCTCCGCTACTTTATCTGCTTTGGCTATTAATTGATCTTTATTCTCATAGTATGGCGTATCAACAATCCCTGAAGTCAACGAAATTAGATAATTCGACCGTGAACGATAAGAAAAATCCACCCTTGTAGTATTCGATAAAGTGTCGTAAGTGGAGCGAGCTTTTTCAAAGTTTCCGATTTCGAAATAAGCCCATCCTGCAGCTTCCAAAATTTTAGAATCATGTTTCCAGGCAGTTTTCACATTGGATAAAATCTGATCGATGCGACTCGTTTTACTTGCCATAGATGCTTCTTTTGATCTACGTGAACTAACAGCATCTGCCCTTCTCGCAATATTTTCCAAAGCGATAATAACCTCTTTTTTATGAACAATTTGAGGAGTCTGGTTATTATCTGATTCCGCAAGATCAGTCAATTTGTAATGGGGATTTCCATAACACTGATAGGCTCCCCAGGTATTCGAACCAGGGTTCTGCTCATAACAGTACTTCCTCGCATAGCGGACAGCTGTTCCAAAATCATCTCCTTTGAGTAAGGATTCATAAAAAATGCGAGCAAAATCTTTAGCAGCCTTATCATTCACAACCCAACCCGCTGCTATGACGGCTTTCACCCCATTTCTGATAAATTGAGTCCCGAAATTTGCCGCTAGTTTATGTCTTTCCTCCTGGTTACTTTGCTTACCTGTCGCACCTATAGCCCCTAAATGACAGCAGTTGATGAATACAAATTCGGGAACTGTTGGCATTTGATGGATTTCATTAGGTGTAAGCCGGATATCATCGCTTAATATCAATCCGCTGTTCATGGGGTTTTCTGAATCATACTCACCGTGTGCCGCAATGTGGATAATCTTATATTCATGTTTAAACAGCCTTTTACAGACCTCTAACCCTGGCTCTGCCTCTGAATACTCCAGTTCAAAGTTTGACAATACATCGTCGAATAGATTTCGGACAAGTCGTCCCTCTTCTCTGGCACCGGGTAATTGCGGATAAGGAGGTGTAGGAATTGGATCTGCAATGATCAACGCCCTGTCTTCCTGGGCATAGTAGGTTTTTGGTCTATAGAAAGAGTCATATAATTGTCTGATAAAACCACATTGTACCACAATAGGGCCTTCTTCGATATTGATCGAATGATTCAGCATTTCCCATGGATAAACCGCCGTATGTTCGTCAACGATAATTCTGATATTTTTCAAGTCATCTGCATATCCCTTGAATTCGTTTGGTATTAGGAGTTCATAAAGTGTCTTTGATAAAACAGGATCCCAGAGCTGCTTTTTCACCGCTTGTGACACCAAGGTATCAATCAAATTCTTGTTAGTGAAAAGCGTTTCTACTTCTGCCCGCGCCTTATCCGACAATGAAGCAAATTTCAATGATTTGTAGGTAGTTTGATGTTCATCAGAATCTTCATTGCAAATAACCCGTTCTGCCTGGGTGATTTGAATTCTGTGCCACCAGTTCGGCTCTTGTTCAGTAGCAATCCTGACAATACCTGCATTCCCAACGTGAACCTCATCGGAGACATTGATCAAATCTCTGAATTCAGCATCCGATTGTAGTAACAGGATAGTCTTATTGATCTGTATGGCTTTTTCTTCATACAATTCAATTATTTCTATTTTTTTAAATACATCAAGGTTTCCGGTATTCTTTTCATGAATAATGGTATTTGCCCTTATTACAGAACTTAGAATAGCCCTTACCGCAGAAAGCATTTCCAGCCCGCCATATTCACTGCCCACCAGCAGAAATGAGACACCATGGTTTCCATTGACATGATCGTCTTTACAATCTCTACTTTTTTGGAATGCTAGTTCAATCAGACCTTTCACAAATGTGCTTTCCAGCTCTTTCTCAGTGAGTCTTTCATTATAACCTAAACCAACTACCAGAGCACCGGTAAAACTGCCTTGATCATTCATAACAACAAGTGACTCCCCTATTTTGCCCGGGTAATTTTCAAAACTATGGTTTTCCTGTAGTGCGCCATTGAGGTGTTTGTTAATAGCCCACTCAGCACCCTGCAATTTATCACCCTCAAAATGTCCAACCACTAAAGGATGATCAGAATAGCCAAGGTCTCCGTGTGTTACCTTTATATCTATAACCGATGAGGGTTGACTGATTTCAAACAATTCTTCATCGTTATTGCCAATTAGTGTTCTTTCTAAATCCTGTTCATTATTAACTGCGAGGTATCTGACATCCGGCATTTCATATTCTAACTGACTTCCTCTGCTTTCAATAGGTCGGTTACTGAACTTTTCATGGCTCGTAATCCCTTTTTCCAGTAAATCCAGGATTCCGGGAAACGATGATTTATTGCTCAACAATGATTGATGTTTTGTTCGCATATAATATATCCTATCTTGGGAAAACGCCGAGGTAATACCCGTATCCCACGGGACTGTACCATCTCCCCTAACAGTTGCTATCAATTTGATCACACCTAGCGTATCATTGTATTCAACTCTTGAGGGCGTTAGTTCATCAAAGCCTGCTACATAAATCAGTTCCTTTCCCTGGATGGGATTAATATCAATTTGATTGCGCCATTTCTCTGCAATTTTGAGGTCATGTTCATCAGGTATGGTAAATTCTTCACCAAGTCCACTTGCCTGTTGTAATCCTTTCCATGTTTTGACATCAAAAAAATCGACTTTGTCCTTTTCGGTGGGAAGCAATTGCAAAACGCCTGTAAATCTATTGACGATATCTAGTACTTCATCGCTACTATTGGTCACATCAATCCGATGCAATAAATTAAAAAATGAATGCTTTTTGAGGTAAATCCCTATAACAGCGTGAGATCCACCGAATGGAGTTCCAAAAAACAGTGCTCTGAAACCAGGTCTGCCTTTCAAACTACTCCATGTATTATTGAAATTACTATATAATGCCTGAACTAATAGACCTCCCATGGAATGGGCAACAATTCTGATAGGAAAATGGTAATTTTTTCGAACCAATTCTTTTTGCAGCATTTCATTGAATTGATCCACCTGATCAAGTAAATCGAGTCGCCAGTCAAAACCATGTACAATGACATTGTGAGATTTTTCTAAGTACTTGCAAACTTTGTTGTAAAATATGCCTACTGCTCCATTTGCTCTTACATTTTCAGCATCTACTTCAAGCTTGTCTATTCCACCAAACACCAACTCGGGAATGCCCAGCCAGACACGGTTATTATTCACTTCCAGATGCGAACCCATAATACCAGGAATAACTATTACCGTAGGCTTCTCCGGATCGAAAGCCAGACCTCTTACACCTACCGGTAAGCTTACTACTGCTCCACTATTATGGTGCTTGAATAAAGCAGACTCTTTAGCCTGATTTCTCAAAGCAATAACAATCGCCTCTCGTGAATCCTGATTGATAAAGTACTTAAAATGAGAAACATGTCTGCTGCTATGGAAAGAATAAAGAAAGCCATTTTCCTGCTTGTCACCTACCGTTTTACCACGTACAAATCCCTGAAACATACTGATGGTGTCAACTACAAAGTCATTCTTTCCTAAGAAAAATGCATCAGCTCCAAGCACTTTAAGGGTGTGTAGTAATCCACCGATTTTATTATCCCCGGAAATCACGTGAAGAGGAGTTTTCGTAATTGGATATTTGCTGCCCAGGTTGGTAATACCTTTGATCAATGCTGATTGCGGATCCAGTGCTGCAATTCCCGGCACCAGTTTTACATTTCCTTTTTGCCTGGCAACCGCTATGATGAATCCTTTTAAATGATCATAAGGTCTGAACGCTTTCACTGCCGGTATCAGGCCAATGGCATTTAAAAGTATCTTCAAATATAAAACGAGCCTGTCTGACGCCAAACTAGTACCACCTGCAGGACATGCGACACGTACAAAGTTCCTTATCTTCGGCCTTTTTTTCTTGATTCCATCTACTATTTGATCAATCCAATGTAGTTCGTCAGTATTGCCTTTAAAACACTTCCGAAATACATCCCAAAACTCGGAGTCCGAATCTGTTTCGGCAGCTTTCACGATCACTTCGGAAACCAGCCCACCCCTGGAGAAAGATAAGATATCCAAAGTCATATTAACGGCAAGTGAGTCGATTAGCTCAGCTGCATTCTGTAATGGACTTTTAGTAATGGAACGATGGTCATAAGCCAGTATCCTGTTTGGATAATTTTTCCAAAGCTCTTTCCATGCTTTACCATTTTGTGAATCACCCAATCCAAAAAAGGATTGTTCAGTATTGGAGGCAAATCCGTGGATCATCAGTAAATGAGCATCATTGCTACTTTTCGAATTTGCCGAAAATTGATCCCTGAGTTTCACTGCTTCTTGTTCGCAATAAAATAATCCTTCTTTGATTACATTCTTTTCATCAACCTTTTTAGCTACCTTATCAACTGTTAGTTCAGCTGCCTTATCCTTTATTTTAAAAATTCTAAGAAACTTAATGGCAATATCCCGAATGCCTCTATCAGGACTATCAACACTTATTTTATGATCTATCCAGATAATGTTGTCATCATCAAAGCTCTCAACACCCCTGATATTACTATCTTTCTTTTTTTTGTTTAGTTCTTCCGCAGTAACAAAATCAACGATTCCATTTTCATATTCAATTTCGATTACCTGCATATCATCGATCTTGACATAGTGTGTCTCGTTTTGCCCCCTGCTACTGGCTAGGCTGTAAGCATCTACCGAAATTGTGACGATATCTTCAACAGATGACGTCTCCGATTGATTTACTTCTTTGCTACCATTAAAACCTATTTTTTGCATAACTAATACTTTGTCGATTCAAATTTATTTGTCATTTGTTTCCGGAATTATCAGATGAGTTAAGTTTAATTTTCTAATTTCTTAAAGAAATGAACATCAAACAATACCCACTTTTTGGTATTTTTATCAACCTTGATTTTGAGCATTCATCAGGATATTTACAGCCGGTAATTTTTAAGGGATGTATCTGTTATTTTCTAAGAGACATAAATTTTATCAATCAATTGCACCTGTCAGCTTTGATGACTTTCTTTGCTTTTATAAAAAAATCTAATCCAATGAAAATATTTAACAACTGTTGTTCGCTCATCTTTTTAATCTGCCTATTGTCCAATTGTCAACAAAAACTAACTTCTCCTTTTGCTGACAAAAAATCATTTGTTCGAACTAATTCATTCAAACCACTGAAAAATTACCCTCACACCTCCGGAAGAAATGATGATGTATCGTTTATCTCAAACGAAACAGGATGGGCGTTGAATAACCACGGAAAACTCTCTTACACCGCCACCGGCGGCAAATATTGGTTCACAAACATCGCAAAAGAAGGTTCATACTTCAGAAGCCTTGCATTTAAAGATTCTCTAAACGGATGGCTGGGAACAATTGGCACCGGACAAAACGAATGGGTGACTGATTCTGCTGCTTTATATCAGACAACTGATGAAGGAGTAACATGGACACCAGTCACTTTCGACGGTCCAAACCCTAAAGGAATTTGTGGTTTACAAGTAGTAAGTGACCGAATGATTGTCGGTAGCGGCAGAGTGGTAGGTCCCTCCTTTTTCATTCGTTCAATGGACGGCGGAAAAACGTGGAAGTCATGGGATATGAATCATATGGCTGGTGCCTTGATCACGCCATATTTCTTTGATGAACAGAATGGATTGCTCATTGGCGGCACTGAATCGGATGTCAACAGAAAAAAATCCAGCGAACTGGTACTATCCACGAATGATGGAGGCAATAGCTGGGATACTTTATATGTAACCAGTCAGAAAAATGAATGGTGCTGGAAGATTAGCTTCCCAACAAGACAAGTGGGTTACATTTCAGTACAAAGAAATACAGATAAAGGAAAGTTCTAC
>JBCBHL010000417.1:0-6275 GCA_038525605.1 Bacteroidota bacterium | reverse complement strand
ATAAAACCTGAGAGAATAGTTGAGCAGCAACTCAAGGTTTGAGATAATCACCCGCTGACTATGGTTGTCGATCCGTTGCTCATATTCATTTTTGATGTTAGCGATGCAGTCGTTGACAGTTCTCTCTTCGGATTCTGACAGGTGCAATGCCTCATACACATCATAGTTAAAAAAAGAATAATCATCGATGATTTCTCCCAGGTGCGTTTTCCTGATCAGATCCGGGTGGAAATAGAGCATCCAGCCTTCAATATCACCGGGGTTGATTTCTCGCCTAGTTGTATACACTTGTCCGGGAGCTGAAAATACCATTACACCTTCTTCAAAATCAAAGGAGTTTCTCCCATAGTCCATACCGCAATTTCCATCTTTGATAGAAATCATGTAGAGGTCTGAAACGGTTTTGGTACCAATGGCTTTATGAGGAACTGTCAGGTCCGCCGTGTCGATTAAGGAGATCAACGGATGTTTTGGTTTGGGAAAACCTAACATCTGATGCATTTCACTAATTGACGATATTTTGATAATCTCCTTTTCCATAATTACAAATATCCAGGATTGAGCTGATATTCACTTACACAAAATGCAGATGGTTGAACATAATCAGCAGAATGAAAGAATTGAATGTTATAGCAAATTACCTGATCCCGATGCGTTGCTCAATGTCAATATCCAGTGGATATACTTTCTCCTTTGGTAGCAAACGTTTAGCTGCAGCATATTTTCCGGCCAGCTTCAAATGATAAATTTTTTTAGTGAGTGCAGTCAAATCTGTGATTTCAGTTATGCCCTCATTATTGAATTCCTCTATCAGCTGTCTGCTGATCCCTACTTGTATGGTTCGCTCATTCAGTTTACCGCCTTTGAGTGTTCTTTCGGGATCCCATTGAATATGTACAGGAGCATCTCTGAATTGTTGTTCCCAGTCGAAACCACTGGCATAAACTGCGTTATCCGGATGTGTTAAGACACCCAAAGACAAGGCCTTTTCCCAAAATGTTCTTTTGATTTTAATACCTAAAATATATTCCTGATTCGATTTAGTAGCCCAGTTGCTTCTTTCCATCAGCCATAAATAGGAGGGTTTAATCCAGGTCATCCGGTTAAAAGAAAAAGGACTTTCAAATCGGTTGTTTTTAAAAGCATTGAGAGCGATTTGCTTGTTATAAGCCTGGTAAACGGTGATTGTCTCCCGATCGTAACTGGCTCTGATTTCCTGATACTTCATTTGAACGGTTGTTAGTTTTTAGTTAGGAAATACAAACATCGTCAAATTTCAGGAATATTAACTATCTCCCAAATCGATGCATAACCTAATCTGAGAGGATGGCTGATCAATCAGAACAGTTAATTAATCAACAGTATAACTCAATGCACCCGAAGGACACTGATCTACCTGATTTTTCAGTTCTTCTGTTGAAGCATTATCAATTGTAATCCAGGGTTTGTTTTTTGGGTTATAAACTTTTGGTAGCATTTTGACGCAGACTCCCGCATGCTGGCACTTTTCCGGCTGCCATTTGATTGTAATCTCACCGTTGCTGTAGTTCTTTTCCATCACGATTATTATTATGTCTACTTCAATTTACAAAATTTATCAGCACTGAAACAATAAGCCAGATTAAGAAATGCTGGCTTATGTACATGAAATAGCATGTGTTTCTATTTGAAGATTCTACCAAGCATATCGCTAGACCATCCTTGAGTGAGTGATAGAGGAAACTGACTCAAGTGGGCTTTTAGGTTTTTCGGTTCCAAACCGGTTAGGTGAAGTGAGATGCACTACACAGAATATTATTATCGATGTAAACCATGGTTAATCAGTTCTTGATTTTCATCACTTCCTGATCAAATAGTAAACCCATTGCCTTCACAGTCTTTTTATCTGCCTTTTTAAGTGCCGGAATGTCAAATTCACTGTCAGCTACAGCCGTTTCTTCAATAGACACTAACCTCATATTAACTGTGATAAAATTGTTGATCGACTTTGAAATTTCGAGCGGGTAAGAGCCGGTCGCTTTCAGAATGACGTCTAAATACTCCAATTGATGCTGCCGAAAGAGATCAGCATTGACCACTGCTGTATTTTCATTGTAAAAATACCATTCATCGCCCAAACCGCTCCACCGAACCACCATCGCCTTGCATGGTATACCATTGATCGTTTTCAAGGTATCACTATTGAATATTTCAGGTTCCGGAAACTCAATCTTTGAAATGGAAACTTTGCTGGCATCTGCTATTGTCACATATTCAAAATTCTCTATCAAATTATAAATCTTATTTTCGTCCGATCTGTATATGATACTGGTAGCCGAAGCTGCATTATTGACTTTTTTATAGTTGCCCTGTTTGATGTAGACTTTCAACGTATCAAAATAGTCTTCCTTTTCCTTTAATTTTTCCATCAACACATCTTTCATCGACGAAAACTTCCCTTTCACTTCATACGATAGCGAATAGATAATTACCCCTTCGAATGATTGTGCCTGAACTATTTGTGCAGTTGTGATCAACAGGAAGGTTATCAGTATTTTTTTCATGCAGGTTTAATTGGTTTTATAATTTCTTTTTTCGTGTCACGCTTCCGGCTATTGGTCCCATCAAGAAAAAGGCGTTAGCGCAGTGAGAATTATCAGTTTTTAAAGTGTGTAAAATAATTACTTTTTACAAATTCAGACTTAGAATTTAGCAAACAGGAATTGATGGATTCAGGAGCTTACAATCCGTACGTAACATTCTCCAAATCCGGCATAACCATGCAAATGCGATTTTTCGATTGGTAATACAGTGCTCAGAATTCGTTATATTGTATGTAAACTAACTTTAAACTTGATTGAACAATTATGAGCAAGAAAAAATTAAACCTGAACAGTTTAAAAGTAGAAAGCTTTGTAACTGACTTGAAGAGCGACAATTCTGATACCATCAAAGGTGGAGGAGGATTTTTATCAATTTTTGGATGCAACAGTTGTGGTGGTACCTGCAATTGTTCTAATGGCTGCACAGGAACCAGCGGTACCAGCAGCGGAGCAGAAACCTGTCAGAATACGGTTTGATTACAGGGTTGAAAACCTGAGTTTTTAGGAAAGCTTTCTCAGAGTATTAAAGATTATCACGAAAGATCTACTTTGTGGGTTTTTGATATAAAGGACTGGTTGATTTTTATGTCTAGTTAATATATAATAAAATTCGGCTATTTAAATATCTAAAATTGCTTAGTAGACAACTAAACGTGATAATGTCTATTTATTTATCAGACTTTGAGAAAGATTTTTTTCATTTGATTAGCTGTAGGAATTCATTGACATATTCAGTTTCGTGATCGAGTATGGCCCTGATGTGCTTCCCTTCAACCTCCCAAAACCGGGTATTTTCTTTATTGGAAGCTTCAAACAGCCTCGTGCCCAACTCATAAGGTACTTCTTTGTCGGTATTACTATGGATGACCACTGTTGGTATGGTCAGTTCTTTGATATTTTCAATCGCCGGAAAATCGTTGTTCATAATAATTGGCACCACCCATTTGAAATTCTCGAGCTTCAATACACTCGCATATATTTTGCCGATATCCGGAAATGAGCTGAAAGTACCTTCCAGGATCAAACCTTTTACTTTGTCTTGTCGCTCTTTTGCTGTCATAGTAGCAAATGCCCCGCCCAATGACTGACCCCATATAATCAAAGGTTTATCAGCAACTTCTGGTAGGCTAATTACCTGATCAAAAATATATAGGGCATCAGATTTTAAAGTCTGAGAATTATCAGCAGCACCATTGGACTTACCGAAGTCTCTCCTTTCAAAACAAAATACTTGAAACCCTTTCTCCAGTAGTGGTCGGTAGGTTTTCTGCAATGAAGTCATCAAATGCATTCCTTTACCGGAATAGTGAAAAATTGTTCCGATAGTTGGTACTGAATCCGGACTAAACAAAACACCATGCACTTTTACATCTTCATCTACATCAAAGTAAAACTCTTTGAAATCGAAATCTGATTGAAACTCAGCATATTGCGAGCCATTGGTTTGATAGATGAGCTGATCGGAAAATCTGGAAAACCGCAGGTATAATACACCTGTCAACAAAATGCAGACTACTACTATCGCTGTCCATTTTAGAAATTTTACCAGTTTACGCATATCAATTTTTTAGGTGTTTTCTCTTTTGACAATAAAAGTAAATCAAATGTTGCAATTGGCATATTTAAAAATTGGGGATTTGGTGAAGTTGGCAACTGTAATAGTTTGATAAACCCATCTCTGATGGAATTTAGATCGCTCTTATCTTCTACGTACTATTAAAATGCCTTTCGGAAGGTTTTCATCGCATCTAGTAGTTAAACATCTCATTTTCCACATAGGCAATCAGATCATCTATATCTTCCTCTTTCATGGTGGTGAAGTTTGTATGCCGGATCTCGTTATATTCTTTGAACAGTTGAGCAGCTTCTCTATTTTCCCGGATAAATTTATCAGGATTGATTACCCAGTTTCTAAACCATTCCCGGGAGGTTTTGCTCACAACACCAGCAAGCGGAGGACCGATCACTTTTTTATGCAGCTGGTGACATGAACTGCAATTGGCTTTGAATAACCTTTCCCCTTTTAGTTCGACGGGAACAAACTCCA
The DNA here is from genome assembly GCA_038525605.1 of Bacteroidota bacterium. Taxonomy (GTDB): domain Bacteria; phylum Bacteroidota; class Bacteroidia; order Cytophagales; family Cyclobacteriaceae; genus JANSWY01. The sequence goes on along the minus strand of JBCBHL010000417.1, from coordinate 1,646 downwards.
CGGGATCGATGCTGGTCATTCCGTCAACATGTGGGAATTTGATTGATTTAATGATTTCTATGGCTGTTAGTGAATCCCATGTATTACAATATAACGAAAGCCCTGATTCTCCTTTGATATAAGCAAAGTTGACTCCTTTAATTCTGCCATTATCGACTTTGATAATGGCCGGAGCTCCGTTGATTGTATCTTTCCGGTTGATCATTTCATACCTGTTAATTCCATTCGAATACCAGCCATAATCGAAATATATCGTATCTCTCTTGCTGGCAATTAGACCAACATAGGAGTCTATTCCCTGTTTTTTGATGTATCGATAATTCTGAGGAGTTGTCACTCTAAATGCTCCCAATTCAATAGTATGACGACCAGCTAAAGTTTTGATGTAAATGTCTTGATCTTTAAAAAATGGAATGGTTGTAAACAAATCAGGTTGAAAAAATATGCAAACCGATACTGTGATGGTCAATAATATGGTGAATACCAACAAATTGGAAACTTTACCGAGTTTTGTGATTACTGACATATGGGTTTTCGGGTAAAATACAACGATTCTGAAAATCTATACAAGTCATTTCAACTAATCGTTTCTTACTCTCAAAACGAAAAATTCAGGTCGCGGGTTTTGAAGTAAACCATCAGCAATATGATTAACTCAATGTTTTCTTTCCTCCTACTCGTCGATATCAAAAAGCCTTCAGGATCAAAGGTCTCAAAGCTTCATTGACCAATGGAATAGTCTTCACGTCTTTTTCTGAAACCCAGATGACTTCACGTGTATTTTTAGGCCTAGTATATACAAATTCACCTTTGCAGTGAATTTTGAAGTACACCACATTTTTTTCGATGATTGTCTGCTCTTTTTCAAAACTGTAGACAAGCCTTCCCAGCTCTTTCCCCACTTCAATCTCACTGGAAATACCGACCTCCTCTTTACACTCTCTGAGTGCCGCACCAGTAGCAGTTTCGCCTGCTTCAATATGACCTTTAGGCAATTCAAACCCCTGTTTCCGCACTCTGATCAACAATATCTCTGGGATATTTTCACTTGACATTCTGAAGATTGCTCCTCCTGATGAATACTCTTTTATCTTTTCTTTTTTCACTAGTGTTTATCAGAATCTTTAAACTGCCAGAGAACATTCACTATTTGCCATTTCCTGTTGAGCTTTACAATATGCATGTAATCTATCCAGTCATCTGCAATGAGCTTTACTGACGCAGTTTTATCATAAATATCTAAAATATGAACCTCTTTTGTGGGGTTTTTCGGAAACTGATCTCCGTCTTTGTTATATGTTTCAGCCAGTAATATCATGGCATCCGTAAACGTTTCTCTCAGATACTCTTTGTTTGCTTCCTTGTCTTTCCAAAAAGTTCTTTTCACCATTCTGGGGTGAGCTGATCGTTCAAATTGTGCCGGTTCCACATTATGTTGAGACTCTATGTAATCAAGAGCTGCCTCCCTGATCTGTATAGTATCCTGCCTTGATTGAGCAGAAACCATTGAGGCAGTTATGAAAAATAATGCAATCGCGATTTGTATGCTGCGTCTCATAAAAAATAGAATGATGTTTTAATTGGACATTATCACGTTAAGTTTTGTGTTGATAAAGTTTGCCAGTTACAACATCGAAAATTTATCA
>JBCBHL010000416.1:0-6286 GCA_038525605.1 Bacteroidota bacterium | reverse complement strand
AACTTTTATCAAATGAGAAAGCACTTTCTTGTGATAACCATATTGTTTATTTCGGTTACCACGTATTACCTTTTTGAATACTCCACGATTAAACAGATAAAACCACCGGAAAACTCACCGAAGATTACGAAGAAAAAATCTGTTAAAAAACCTTATGACAAACCAGATCAGGCAATTCTCTTTGATTTGGAAAGAACAAAAGACCCTAAATCAGGATATGTAACAGCTCAACGGCGCTTCAAAGCATTTTTAGAAACAAAGAGAAACCTCAGAAAATATCAGTCCCGAACGGAGGCTGCTGTCGCCGGAGTAACCTGGGAGGAAAGAGGCCCTAACAATGTGGGAGGAAGGACGCGAGCTTTGGTTTTTGATCCTTCGGACCCTGATCATAAAAAAGTTTGGGCTGGTAGCGTTTCCGGTGGGCTTTGGTATAATGAAGACATTACGATGGCTACTTCTCCATGGAAAAATGTTGATGATTTCTGGGCAAACCTGGCAATCACATCTATTGCATTTGATCCTTCGGACGATGATGTCATGTATGTAGCAACTGGTGAAGGCTGGTTTAATTTCGATGCAGTGACAGGAGCTGGAATCTGGAAGAGTTCTGATGGAGGAACTACCTTTACTCAATTAGCCAGTACAGATAACTCAACTTTTACATATGTGCAAAAAATCGTGGTAGCCTCTAATGGCGATGTATTTGCAGCTACCAGAAATGCCAGCGTTCAGCGTTCTGAAGATGGTGGTGATACCTGGTCAAGGGTATTATCAGATGGCGGTACCAGTAGGGCAGCAGATTTGGAAATTGCCACTAACGGAGATATTTACGCTTCTCTGGGAATTTTTTCTTCTGCGCATATATTCCGGTCTTCCAATAATGGTGATAGCTGGACTGAAGTGACACCTCCAACTACCTCAGGAGGAAGGATTGAGTTGGCAGTTGCACCGTCGGCCAGTAGCCAGACAGCCAATACAGTTGTTTATGCTGTAAAGTACAACCAGAATGCTACCACAAGTGACGACATTAGCTGGATTAGAAGAACTTCCGATGGCGGCTCTAATTGGTCAGATTTGACTATCCCAACAGATTTTAGCAGCGGAAATCACTTCACGCGAGGACAGGGGTGGTACAACCTGATAATGTCGGTGCACCCTACAGATGAAGACATCGTATTAATGGGAGGAATCGATTTATATCGGACTGCAGACGGTGGTACTAACTGGAATCCGGTGTCACAGTGGTTTGGAGGAAATAACAAACCCTATGTGCATGCCGATAACCACGCCATAGTCTTCAGACCAGGATTTGACAATGAAGCAATCTTCGGTAATGACGGAGGTATCTATTATTCTCCTGACGCTGGTTCTGCAACAGATCCGAACTTTTCTGTGCAAAATTACCTGTACAATGTTACACAATTCTATTCCGTGGCAATGGAAAATAATGCAGGAGAAAATTATTTTCTTGCCGGAACCCAAGACAATGGAACACATCAATTCAACTTTGCTGGTATTAACCCAACCGTTGAAGTTACATCCGGCGATGGTGGTTTCACTTTTATAGATCAGGATAATGCCAACGTTCAGATTACATCATTCACTAATAATAACTATTTTCTATCAACCAATGGCGGTGCTAGTTTTTCTACCCTAAAAGGAAGTAGTAATAACGGTAGCTTCATTAATCCTGCCGATTACGACAATGATGAAAATATTTTGTACGCAGCGGGTAATTCAGGAAGATTAGAGCGATACAGCGGTATTGGAGGAACAGTATCGCATACATCTTTATCTATCGCTATTAATGCTGAACAGATTACCGCTGTTACAGTCAGTGATCACACAACGGATAGAATTTTTGTCGGAACCAATAATGGGTCTGTTTATCGGATCGACAATGCTGCAGGTACACCAACTGTAACAGAAATTTCCGATATAGTTGATAACAGTGGTGGCACACTCTCATCCATAGCAGTTGGTGGTACAGATAATACACTTGTTGCCACTTTGTCAAACTTTGGAATCACCTCGGTTTTTTACAGTTCAAATGGAGGAACCTCCTGGACCAGCAAGGATGAGTCATCACATGGTTTGCCGGATATGCCAGTGAGATGGGCCCTGTTCAACCCGGATGACAATAACGAGGTTCTGTTAGCAACAGAGCAGGGGGTATGGTCTACCGACAATATTACTGCATCAAATCCTGGCTGGGAGGCTACAAACAGCGGACTAGCAAATGTGAGATGCGATATGTTACAATATAGAGAAGCTGATAAACTGGTGGCAATCGCTTCACATGGTAGAGGATTGTATACGACTGATGTTTTCTCTACACCAGTGGCTCAGTTTACTGCGGATAAGGAAGAGTGGTACGTGGGAGTACCTTTGCAATTTGAAGACGCTTCTTTGCAAGCTACTTCCTGGGAATGGGATTTTGATAATGATGGAAATGTAGACGCTACAACGGAGAATCCTATCTATACCTATATGACGACTGGTTCTAAGACAGTTAAATTGACGATCAATAGCGATGCAGGCTTGAGTATTACTAAAACAAACTTTATTGAGATTTTAGACAGACCTGAAATTCCGTTTTCGACAGGGTTCGAAAGTGATGGAGCTGGCTTTTGCTCTTATTTAATCAATGCAGCAACGAGCGAAAGATTTGAATGGGGAGCCGGTACATCATCTAAACCAAATTTTAATCCTTTAAATGCAGCTGCTACGATAACTGGAAATAACAACTGGATGACCAGTCTTACAGGCTCGCATGGATTTAGCACAAAATATGCTTTGGAAACACCTCCGTTTTCCTTCTTAGGAGCAGATGATGGCACGTATACACTTTCTTTCGATTACCGGGCTGCAACAGGAAATGGTGCCGGAATGAATATGGAGTATTCACTTGATGGGGGAGAAACCTGGACAGTTCTTGGAGGGTTGCAGGGAAGCGATGCAAATGCTATATCAAACTGGTATACTGATGCAGGTATTATTGGCTTGAGTGGTGCAAGTGGGTGGACAGGAGCCTCATTTCAGGTGTTTACTGCAAGTTATGATATCAGTGAATTCAGAGGAGAAACAGATGTGAGGTTGAGGTTTGTGTTTGGAGCCAGAGGCTCTTCTCTTGATGGCTTTCAAATTGATGACTTCAGTATTTCTGGTACAGCTGTCACAGCCCCATTACATTGGGAAGGAACAGTTAGTAATGACTGGACAGCAGCTGCCAACTGGGAGAATAGCATATTGCCTGGTGTTGACGCTAACGTCATAATTCCGGAATCCAGTGAAACCTTCCCTGTTTTGGGTAGTGAAATAACACTTAATGCGATGCTGATAGAAGACGATGCTTCGTTCTCTGTAGGTGAAGATGGTGCTATGTCGATTACAGACCTTTACAATGAGGGAACATTGACTGTTGAGTCCGGCGGTGCGCTGGCTTTGATGGGCGACAGGTCTGGTGATGGTACTGAAACGATTGAGAGAGCGTTAACTGGTAATGCTTCACTTAGCATCATTGGAATTCCTGTGGCTGGTGCGACTATTGCTGATTTTGACGCTGATTACATTTTTGAGTACAACAATATTTCACAAAATTTCACCACTCCTTCTTCAGGAGATGTAATAGCACCTGGTAACGGTTATTTCGTAGGCAGCAATACAGTGAACTTTGATTTATCGGTTTCCGGTACCATCAATTCAGCAGATGTAACTAAAGCTTTGACCCAGGGCACTGATAATTTTAGTATGGTAGCCAATCCATATGCCGCACCAATTAATGCATCAGATTTTTTCTCTAATGCAACGAACACAAGCACGACAACAGGAACAGCATACCTCTGGAATGATGCTGGAGTTAATGTCGGTGGCCTCAGAGGCGGTGATTACATATCTGTCAATAGTGTAGGAGTAGCCGGAGGACCTTTGGATCCCGGTAACGGAGCGGCAGGCTCTAAATCTACGGCGGACTTTGACGGGAGCTTTAATTCTATGCAAGGATTTTTTGTAGAGGTAGCTAGTCGCGGAAATGTAGTTTTTCAATCTTCCATGCAGGTATTAGATGATAACGGAAGCGATAGCTTTTTCAAGCAATCAGCTGATGGACGTCAGTTGGTGAAGCTGGCAATTTCCGGTAATGGTCTATACAATGATCTGATTGTTGCGCTCGATGAAGATGCTACCGATGAAGATGATTACAGCATGGATGCCAGGAAGTTTTCTGGAAATGAGCATATTTCATTTTATTCCATGAATAAACAGGATAAGTACGCTATTCAGGCATTGCCAAGTAATGTCGAGCAACATGAAGTTTCTTTAGGTTATCAGATAGCATTAGCGGGAGACTATCAGTTATCAGTAGAAGCTTTTGAAATGCCTGATTCAGGCCTGAAAGCCTTTTTGTTCGATTCGCAAGCTGGTGATTATCACGAACTGGATGAAGAATTTGTACTTCCTGTATCATTGAATGGAGGAGAAATAAATGATAGGTTTAAACTGGTCTTTGGCGAAAATGTAATTACCGATGTTCAGGATCAGATACATCAGAATTTGAAAGTATATAGCTCGCATAATGGCCTGATCATTGAGTTTCATGGAAATTCTCAGGCGGTCAGTATTTTTGATTTAACAGGAAGGGAGGTTTTCCAACAGACTGTGAAGTTTGATAATTCAATTGCCGAAATTGAACCCGCTCTTGATAAGGAAAAAGTATATATCCTGACCGTAGGCGACCAAAAAGCTAAATTCATTTTACGTTAACTTCTGATCAAAATTGATGATGAAAAATATCTATAAAATATTATTGACTGTAGCTGCACTTTTTACGATTTCAGTAGCATTGGCGCAACCCAATCCTCCTGCCACACCAATTGACGGTGGACTTTCTCTATTATTGGCAGCAGGCGGATTATATGGAGTGAAGAAAATTAGAGATTACAACCGAAGTGCGAAGTGATCAAAATATAGCATTGAACTGGGACGAGTTATTCGGACGGTACCAATTGTATGATAAATAGCAGAAAATCAATTAAGGATTTTTAATGCATCAAAGTGACCCGGGCTGACAACTTTGTTTTAGTCCGGGTCATTTAATGACATAATACCAATAAATAGACAATCATTGTCGATATTTCCGGTGCAATAGTTTCGTCTGTATGTACCAGTTACTTCATAGATTCAAATTATCACATTACATCAGCAAGCATTTTCTGACAGTCAATTTTTTGCCATTTAGATGCTTGTACTGGCTGATGAGCAAGCTCACTATTAAAAGAACTGTACACAATGAGCACCACAGTTATAAGGTTTTTGTGAGCGATGGCATAGGCTGGATGAACCTGCTTAAAAACTACGAATCGTGGTTTGAAAACCTTCTTGATACCTTGCATTTAAGTAAAGAGACTGTATTTGTGGATATAGGCGCGAATATAGGCCAGACCATGCTGAAAGTATTATCCAGAAATCCTTCTGTTCAATACATCGGGTTTGAACCCAATAAAAAGTGCATAGCTTATCTGGAACAACTGGTGGCATTAAATCGCTATGAGAATGTGAGCTTATTCAATTTTGCACTATCTGATGAAAAGGGAGAGACTTTACTTCTTCTTAGGTTTGATGACGACCTACTCGCCACAACATCGCCTTCATTCAGAAAATATACAAATTACGCCAGGCGGCAGAAAGTAAAACAAATATCGGGAGATGAGTTGCTGGAAAGAGAGAGGATTGAGCATGTTACTATACTGAAAGTAGATGTAGAAGGAGGGGAGGCAAATGTATTGTTGGGATTGATTCATACCATCAGAAAATGTCAACCCATCATTATTTGTGAGGTTTTACCCTTACATTCAAAAAGTGAAGAAGTCCAAAGTTTTCGCAATGAATCAGCTTTGAAAATACTGAATATGATGGAAGATTTGGATTATCAGATTATCAACATCAAAACCGGACATGAAGTAAAAGCTATTCATGAATTCTCTGCTTCGCTGGAATCATCAAATTATATATTTCTGCCTGCTGATCAGTATGATGATTTAAAAGAGAAGCTTTTTTAGCATAAAAGGAAAAGGGTTGAGACCTTCTGTTCAACCCTAAACTCACTATGTTAACTCTAAACCTAACTTTGAAGAAATTATCATTCACCTTGTCCGAGAGAGAATCCTCTTGCTCCATCGAACTCGTATAAATTTTCTGTTTTAATGACATCAAATCCGGAAAGATGAATCTTGGAAAGCAATGTCAATATCTGCTCGAAACTAATTGGCTTGTATGCAGGTTTTTGCGT
>JBCBHL010000415.1:0-6335 GCA_038525605.1 Bacteroidota bacterium | reverse complement strand
CTTTCGTTTTGAATGAATGCCGCTAATACCTGCTATTTCTACCAACTTCTGAAACAAATATTTCCGGAGCTGTCGTAATACGTCTTAACAACTTTTAATTTGCCACATCTGTTTTCTATTTCTTCCCCACTATTTAGTCGATACTGATAGTTGTGCCAGGGGCAGACAATGGTTCCCAGCGGGGAGGTTTTTCCGGAAGTTAAGTCATAAGCTGCGTGAGGACATGCCACATCAAAAACATAGATTTCATCATTGAATCTGCTAATTCCAAATTCCTTTTTATCTACTCTTATCTTTTTGATAGCTCTTTCGGCCAGTACCTGAAATGCCTGAGCCTTGTTTTCAAATAATACTATTTCTTCCAATTCGGATCACATTTTCATCTTGCAGCATGCAGTTTTTAACACTGATATCATCCGTTGAAGGAATGATTTCACGTAATGAGTATATTTCGGTGTCAAATATTAAAATCAGTTCTAAATTAGGAGAAAAATCACGAATGCGATGAAATGCCAAAGAGAAAAATTTAACCTGCAAAAGAAATATGCGTACCTGAATTGTGCCTACATGTCTCCTGTGTCTAAGAAGGTAGAAAAAGCAGGTATTAGCGGCATTCATTCAAAACGAAAGCCTTTTCAGGTTACACCAAAGGATTTTTTCACTGATAGCGATACGCTGAGGATGCTTTTTGCGAAGTTGATCAACGCAAAAGACAAGAACAGATGTGTCGTCATTCCATCCGTGTCTTATGGCATGGCTACTGTTGCTAAAAACCTGAAAGCTAAAAAAGGCGACAATATCGTCATTACAGGAGAGCAATTTCCCAGCAACGTATATCCCTGGATGGAGCTCCAGAAAAAAGGTGTGGAATTGAAATTCGTGCCTGCCCCTCAAACGGCGGAAAATCGAGGTAGACAATGGAATGAGCATATATTAGATGCCATCGATGAAAACACTTGTCTGGTCGCAATGGGGCATGTGCATTGGGCAGATGGCACTTTATTTGACCTGCAGGCAATTCGGAAAAAAAGCAGAGAAAACAACGCTCTGCTGGCAATAGATGGCACACAGTCGGTTGGCGCTCTCCCTTTCGACGTGCAGGTATTTGAGCCCGACGCTTTGATTGTGGCAGGATATAAGTGGCTGATGGGCCCTTACAGCATTGGCATGGCATATTTCGGACCTGCGTTTGACAATGGGATATCGCTGGAAGAAAACTGGATTAACAGAAAAGAAAGTGAAAACTTTGATGATTTAATCAATTATAAACATGAATATCAGCCTGCAGCTTTGAGGTATGAGGTTGGAGAACACAGTAACTTTATTCTGGTGCCCATGCTCATCGCAGGACTTAAACAAATCCTTCACTGGACACCGGAAAGTATTCAGGAATACTGCGGAAATCTAATTGAGCCCTTTCTTGATGAAATCAAAAAGTTGGGTGGTCAGGTAGAAGAACCATCTTACAGAGGTAATCATCTGATCGGGATTCGTTATGAGCATTTAGATACGACGAAGGCAAAAAAAATCTTTAAAAGCCATAAAGTAAGTGTCTCAATGCGTGGCAATTCCATCAGAATTGCACCACATGTCTACAATGATGAAAGAGATATGAGGAAATTACTCAAAGCACTGAAGGAATTGTAGGAGTTCAAGCGCTGTTTTCACCATATTTTTCTAGGACACTAAAGGATTGTCGTTTATCTTTACCGCCTAATTAAAAATAGTAAGATATGTTTTTTAATCCAGCAGTGACAGACGGGGTAAATTTATTTGTAAACATAGTAGTAATTCTTGCTGCATTTGGTGCTGCACTATCCTTCATAGATTTCAAAAAGATTACTGAGAAAAAGTAATTTTTCCAGATACACTAAATTTCTACGGGGACGTACAGGCACTTAATTTTGTTGCATCAACGATTCCCGTTCACTACATTATTTTTCCAATCCAGCCGTTATTTCTCATTTTTATCTTGTTTTTAAATAAATAAATTGATAAAATAGAGTTGAATACAACTAGCTATATGAATTTATGAGAAAATTAAATGAAGTAGAACAACTCTTCAGGGAGCACTACAGTTCTATGTATAAGGCGGCTTATCACATTGTGAGGGATAGCCAAGCCGCTAAAGACATAGTACAGGATGTCTTCTACCAATTCTGGAAATCGAAAAATAGAATAGAGATAGGTCCCGAGATCAAGGGTTATTTATTTAAAGCTACTGTCAATTTATCTATTAATTACGTCAAAAAACACAAGAAACACACTACTGTAGATGCTGAAGAAACGATACTAAAAGCATCACTTGCTTACAATCCTTTTCAGGCGGTCGTTTCAAATGACCTAAGAGCCAATATTGATCAGGCAATCCTTAAGCTTCCTCCAAAATGTCAGGCAATATTCATGATGAGTCGGTATGACGGCATGAAAAACAAAGAAATTGCCGATACAATGGGTGTCTCTGTGAAGACGGTTGAAAATCAAATGGGTATTGCACTCAAACGCATCAAAGAAGATTTAGCACCCTATATGGGTGTCGAGCTTTTATTGGCGTTACTCGCATTGATTGCCTATTTTCTTATTCTTTAAAAAAAGTTTAATTTTTTTTTGGGGGTAAATCGACTTTCAATTGCTTTACATATATAGCAGTTAAAAATTCATGTCGAACTGGACGTTAATAGGGAAGTATTTATCAGGTAATTCAACAGATGAGGAAAAAGAACAACTGGAGAAGAAACTGATATTAGACTCAACGTTCAAAGCAGATTTCGAAAAAGCAAAAATCATTTGGGAAGCGAGTACGGAGAAGCCGTTTATCATCCCTGACACTGAGAAAGAATGGATACGATTAAAAAGTAGAATTGAATCTCAGAGTGATGGTTTAACAGAAAGAAAAGATTATCGAAGATTACGCAAATTAGCCTGGAGGCTACCGGTGGCAGCCTCTCTGATAGCATTCTCATTTTATATGGGAACTCTAAGTAACGAAAGAGATTACCAGACTATTGGAAGTGGGGCTATGGTTTCTGAAAAAGTTTTAACAAAACTGCGTCAGGAAATAGAAGAAAGAGAAAACAAGTTCTTTGAAGTATTTGCAACCAGTGAAGAAAAGGCCGTTTTTCTACCGGATTCATCTTATGTGGTACTCAGTCCCGGATCTCATCTGAAATACGATTCGACGACTTTCGGAATTGAGCAGCGATTGGTGCATTTGGAAGGTGAAGCTTTCTTTGATGTAAAAAGAGATACAACGAGGCTTTTTGAAATTTTTGCACAGGGTACACGAACAAAGGTGCTCGGCACAAGTTTCAACTTGAGAGCTTATGAGACAGAAGACTCCGTGATGTTACTGGTAACCAGTGGTCACGTAACTTTTGACGCTGAACAAATCGAGACTAAAGCGCTTGTTAAAGATGATTATCTGACATACCATAAAATAAAAAGAGCGTATGCCATTAATAATATATCTCTGAAGGAAGCTAAAAAGCCGATTGAGAAAAAAACCAAAGCGTTAAGTGCAAATAATAGAAAAAAACCAAGATTAAATATAAAAGATTCGTTATATTTGTCTTATACACCCTTCAAAAGGGGCAATAAACGATTTACGTTTACTGGCACTATTCAAAATAATTCGAAGCTGTACTCTGCCGGAAACATTCAGATAAAATATCGGTTTTACAATAAGGAGACAGGCGAAGTATCAACTCTTAGAGTTCCTCTGAGTGATGATATCAAACCTGGCAGTAAAATTGAATTTAAGGATAATTTCAAAGGCAGATGGGTTGCAGGTGCTGATAGTGTAAGTGCTGAAATAATAAAAGCTTCTGAAACCAGTGTGTATGAAAAAAGAGATGAGTGAAAAAGCCGAAGCAAATCACAGAGATGAATTAAATCGGTTGTTGATTTTAGGTGAGGCTCTTGTTGAAAAACATTTGAGCGATGGACCAAACAGTTGTATGGAATTGCCTAAAATTGCGAAAGTAAAATATTCGATATCGATTATTAAAGATAAATATCGAGAGGTAGAGCGCTATAAAAAGTTATGGATGAATGCTACCTATGAGTTGGACGAACTGCTAACAAAGGAAAACAGCTTGGAAAAAAGTTTTAGAGAATCGGTTGAAGCGTTGGTAAGTAATTTACCGCAAAACAGCTAAGTATCCTCTGGAATGCAGTATTAAAGAAAATTATTGATTAACTTAATCTATTAATTCAATGAAAAGTAAGAAAATATTAAAGTATTTGCTTATAATTCCGGCTCTAATTAGTTTATTTTTCGTACAAATAGAATTAAAGAAGGAAAAAAAGATGACATGGGAAATCATAAAAGAAAACAATCTGGTGTCATTCTAAGATATTTAAGAGTACTCTGCTGATTAGTTCTAGTAGAGAGGTGTGTGTTAATTTAACCCGATTGATCCTACACTTTTGGGTTAATGGAAATTCGAAAAGCCCGGTGGAAATTCCATCGGGTTTTCTTTTTTATGACTTTTAATGCAACAGAGCGGCGGTAATCAATTGGAAAATTATAGACCTTTGAGAATCTTTATTCTTGTAGAACAAAACTTAAAACCACGATAATGGGATCAAGATACGCATCAACTAATTAGTGAAATGAACCGTTCAGAAAGTGTGAGTTTTAGAGTGAGTTAAGAGTTGTTACCCTCAGAAAATCTGTTCAATCTAAATTTATTAGTTCACAACCTATTTCATAGAGATTACAGCCGGAGACTTACCTCCTGTTACCTTAGCAATAAACGCTGCAACATCTTCAGGTGATGAGATTTCAAAATCTGACATTTCAAAATCGATTGTAAGTGTTGGGTTTTCCTGTTGTCCGAGTGCTGTTAAATCCAAACCTGCCAATGGATTCCCTTTCATCTGCAATACCTTATTACCGTCCGTCAGTTTGAAAAGATAAATCTCCTGTCCGGGGTATAATACAAACCTCTTCAGGCTTTGAGGCCTATACCTGATCACGGAATTGCGGCCTTTCAATATGGCAAAAAAATCAGCTCCTTCACTGATAGACTTACCATCCATCACAGGCTGTGCACTTACGATTACCCGCTCCTCATCTTTGATGACATCATAATTGTAAATACCTAAATCGCTGATTTCAAAACTCCTGACCACTTCGTTCTGCATCGCTGCAATGGCTTTTTGGCTCTCCACCTCTTGTAGCAGGGAATCGTATGAAGCAGTCCACGCTTTCATAGGATTCGCATACAGTGCCGCCAACGGCATAACTGGTTTGGCGATGAAATCATATAATTTCACCCATTTACCAGATTCATAATAACCCTGTGCATTTCTTTTTCCAAAATCATACCTCTGAAGCTCAAAAAGGTAACGACCATTTTTAAGCCTTTTAGATTTCATCGAAACATTACGCACCTGGTAAGCGCCTTCAGGAATCGGCTTTTCCAACTCCCACAAGACCATCGGAATAGGATAACTCTTCCCCTCTATTTTGATAAATTCCCAGTTGCTCCCATCCACAAACCTGGCACCATAACCCTTTATTTTTTCAGACAAGAGCCTTTTCAGAGTATTTAAATTGGGATACTCATCGTATTCATAATAGTTAAATAATTTATCCTTCGGCTTTTTAGGTACATCAATGAATTCGAGATAATTAAAAGCCACACACTTACTCAAATCCATTTCATCAATCTTGAGTCCGGCCTCTTCTATCAGCTGATTTGCAGCAAATAAATCAGGATTTGGTGTTGGAGCGATATTTTCCAGGTAATCCCAGGATTTTTTGCCTTGATCAAGCCTGTAAAGGTTGTATGAGGGATCACCCTGATTGGAGGAAATCGAGGTTTTCAGTGTTTTTCCATTGGCGAGCTTCAATTGTTTTCCATTTTGATTGGCACTAAGATCAAACATAACCGCAGATTCCATCACTTCCATGTTTTTGCCTTCTCCGATGTTCAGCGGAATCCCAGAAATTAAAATAGAGGCAACATCCTGCATTTCAGTATAGGAAAAAGTTACCTCTCCTTTTGCTAAAGCCCCATCAGCAGTGACAAATGCATTTGGTGGGATCACAATTTTGCTACCATTTTGGAGTGCTAGTGTACCTCCGAGATCTGCATCGAAGTTTAACTGATGAATTTTGTTTTCAACTCCGTTGAAAGGGGCCCTTATCAGGGGTAATTCCTGGCAAGACCATAAGATTAGTCCTGCGAGTAGGTGGTAAAAGAATTTTTGCATAACGATTTTATTAACTGTTTAAATATTTCCGTGCTTACGGATGAATAGGCTTTTCCAACTCCCACAAGACCATCGGAATAGGATAACTCTTCCCCTCTATTTTGATAAATTCC
>JBCBHL010000414.1:0-6336 GCA_038525605.1 Bacteroidota bacterium | reverse complement strand
CATGAAAGCATATGAAGATGTCTTCTTTCACTGTAGTGAAAATATTCCCTGGCATATCGTAACGGCGGATATTGTAGGTCAAGGTTTTCAAGCTTTTTCCTTACAATTTTGGAAATCAGAAATTCTTTAAACCAATTTTGGTCAGCCGGTACGATATGCCAGGGAATATTTTCACTACAGTGAAAGAAGACATCTTCATATGCTTTCATGTAGGCATCCCAGTGCTTCCTTTCTTCAAAATCACCGCTATTGTGTTTCCAGTGTTTGGTAGGATCGGTTTTTCTTTCGTTGAGCTGTACCAGCTGCTCTTCTTTTGATGTATGAAGAAAAACCTTGATTACCTGCGTGCCTGTATCTTCCAGAAGTGCCTCAAAATTATTGATGTGTTGGAATCTCTTATGGGCAGTTTCGTCATCAATCCAATGGTGAACCCGTTGAATCAAAACATCCTCATAATGTGATCTGTTGAATACCTGAATCATCCCTTTTTCAGGAACGTGCTGATGGATTCGCCACAAAAAATCATGCGCAAATTCCAATTTAGTAGGTTTTTTAAAGGACTGCACCCTAATGCCAGATGGAGTGATTCTTTTAAATACTTCGCGTACAGCCCCATCTTTTCCGGAAGCATCCATTCCCTGAAGAATCAGCAGCAGGCTGTACTTGCCTTGAGCTAGTAATTTATTCTGCAGCTCTTCGATAACTTTAGTGTTTTCTTTGAACTGCTTTTTTCCCTCTTGTTTAGAGAAGTTATCGGGCGCAACAGTAATTTCCTTGCTGAGATCTATTCGTTTGTGATTATTTTTCATAAAGCGCCCGATCAATGTTAATTTACTTGAAAAGATACTTTCAGATTAACTCTGTATTCAGAGATTTCGCCTTCATCGCCAACAACCACGCTTTGTGACTGGACATAAGCAGATTTGATGTCCTGAACACTACTGGATACCTTCTTAATACCAGTTGCAGTTGCATCTTCCCAGCTTTTTTTAGAGCTGGCCATTATCTCTAATACTTTAATTACTGCCATAATTTTTCAAATTTGGATTAAACAAAATAATTATTGCTTAATTTATCGATAACTTTTCATTTTAACCAAATATATAAACACATAACCAAATGAAATTAAAGTTTTGTGGAGCTGCTGGAAGCGTTACCGGAAGTTGTCATCTGTTGGAGTTAGACAATGGATTTAAGATACTGATGGACTGTGGGCTATATCAGGGCAATGACGATTTTCTCGAAAATTTTAACCGGGAATGGATGTTCGATCCCGCAGATATTGATGTGATGATCTTGTCTCACTCTCATATAGATCATGCAGGGAGAATCCCCAAACTTGTGAAAGATGGGTTTAAAGGTGATATCATCTGCACCAGTGCCACCAGGGATCTGGCCGCTATCATGTTGCTAGACAGTGGAAGCATTCAGGAGCAGGATGCCCGATACCTCGCCAGGAAAAAGTACTACCACGGGCCTACTGATCCACTTTACACTGTAGAAAATGCCAGGGAAAGTCTCCAGCAATTTGTTGGAATTGCCTACAACAGATGGTTCAGTATTTCTGAGGATGTTTCCTTGCAATTCAGGGATGCAGGTCATATTTTGGGAAGCTCAAGTGTCACATTAAGAGTTAGCAGGCATGGCCTCAAAGATACTTACATCGGATTTTCCGGAGATATAGGCAGGCCCGACAGACCAATTCTCAGAGACCCCCAGCCTATGCCAGATCTCGATTATCTGATCTGTGAATCGACTTACGGAGGTAAGGAACATCAGGGTACACCGCAGGATGAGATGTCGCTGTTGAAAATAATTGATCAAACATGTGTAGTAAATAAAGGAAAGCTGATTATTCCTGCCTTTAGTGTAGGCAGAACTCAGGAAATCATTTACATGCTTGATAAGTTAGAAACTGCCGGAAAATTGCCTCCTATTGAGGTCTTTGTAGACAGTCCTCTGGCGATCAATGCGACAGAGATATTTACCATGCACCCTGAGTGCTATGACATGGATTTAGTAGAATATATGTCAGTTGATCCTAATCCTTTCGGTTTCAAAGGACTTAAGTTTATACGAAGTGCTGAAAAGTCAAAGCAGCTGAATGACTATGAAAAACCTTGTATTATTATCAGTGCTAGTGGTATGATGCAGGCAGGACGCGTCAGGCACCACCTAAATAATAATGTTGAAAACAGCAGAAATACCATCTTGGTGGTGGGTTACTGTGCACCAAACACACTTGGCGCCCGTATCAGAAATAAGCCTGATACGGTCAGAATATTTGGCAGGGAGAAAGAACTGAAAGCCAATGTGGAAATTATGGATTCTTTTTCAGCACATGCTGATCAGGGAGAAATCCTGGATTTTCTTAAAAACCAGAATCGGAACAAACTTAGAAATATATTTTTGGTCCACGGTGAGGAAGATCGCCAATTAGTATTGAAAGAGGCTCTTCAGGATGCCGGCTTTGGAGAGGTTACTTTGCCCAATTTAGGTGAGTCCTTCGATATTTAATCATTTTAAAAAAACATTGAAAAGATAAATCTTATTTATACATGTCTACTCTAAATATTATATCCTGGAATGTAAATGGCATTCGGGCGATTATGAAAAAAGATTTTACTGAAAGTGTTCAGAAGCTGGCGCCCGATATCTTGTGTATCCAGGAAACCAAAGCACAGAAAGTTGATGCCGAAAAGGTCTTTGCACTCTTTCCGGAATACAAGGCCTTTATCAACGATTCTAAAAGAAGAAAAGGCTACTCCGGGACAGCAATTCTTTCTAAAGAACAACCGGTTTCGGTAACCTATGATATGGGAGTGGAAGAACATGATCAGGAGGGGAGAATCATTACTGCTGAATATGAAAAATTTTTCCTGGTCACAGCCTATGTGCCAAATTCGGGAAATGAGTTGGTAAGGTTGGATTACCGTGAAGGTTGGGATGATGAGTTCTTAAAATACCTGAAAGGTTTGGAAGAGAAAAAACCAGTAGTTGTTTGTGGAGATTTCAATGTTGCCAATACTGAAATAGACCTGGCAAGACCAAAATCAAATTACAACAAAACGGCAGGTTATACACAAAGAGAAATTGACGGATTTAATGATTTTTTATCTGCCGGTTTCATCGATACCTTCAGGTCCCTTCATCCGGAAGAGATAAAATATTCCTATTTCAGCTACAGGGCAAATGCCCGACAAAATAACGTTGGGTGGCGTATTGATTACTTTCTGATTAGCGAATCACTCAAGGATCAGGTTGTTGCAGCGGATATCTTCAAAGAATACGGTGGTTCAGATCATGTGCCGATTCAGTTGCAGTTGAAAGATTAAAAGGGATATGAGTACAGATAAAGTTTTGGTAACGGGCGCATCCGGATTTATAGGTTCACACTGCATCGTGAAATTGCTCGAAAGTGGCTATCAGGTGAGGGGAACCATCAGAAATATGTCTCGCGCAGATCATTTAAAAGAGGTGATTGGAAAACATACTTCCTATTTGGACCAATTGGAATTTGTAGCAGCTGATTTAATGAAGGATGAAGGTTGGAATGAAGCTGTTAAGGGGTGTAAATATGTATTGCATGTCGCTTCACCTGTTCCTATTAAATTACCAAAGCACGAGGACGAATTGATCAAACCTGCCAAAGAGGGAACACTTCGGGTGTTGAAAGCATGTATTGATAATGAGGTGATACGCCTTGTATTGACTTCTTCTATAGCAGCAATTTGCTATGGTCATCAGGAGACAGGAAAGACTTACACAGAAGCCGATTGGTCCAATATCGATGGGGAAGGAGTTGTAGCTTATCCTAAAAGTAAGACGATAGCTGAAAAAAGTGCATGGGATTATCTGGCGTCTCAGAATAGTTCATTGGAGATGACAGCCGTTAATCCAAGCGTGGTTTTTGGCCCTGCACTTGAAAAGGATTTTGGTAGTTCACTGGAGATTGTCCGAAAACTGATGGCTGGAGAAATGCCGGGCGCACCAAAGATCGCATGGCCGATCGTGGATGTAAGAGATGTCGCGGAGATGGAATTGCTTGCAATGACCAGTCCTGCTGCTCCTGGGAATAGATATATCTGTGCTAATGATACGATGTGGATCAGTGAAATCGGTGAGGTGCTGAAACAAAACTTTCCTGCTTTTAAAAAGAAAATATCAACAAGAACCCTTCCCAACTGGCTGGTGAAATTATCAGCAATATTCGATCCGGCAGTGAAATCTGTCATCACAGAATTGGATAATCCGCAATACGTTTCAAGTGATAAGGCTAAAAAAGAACTGGGGTGGACGTGTCGAAGTAATGAAGAGGCGATTAATTCGGCTGCCAAAAGTTTGATTGAATATCAGATTGTAAAATAGGATGAAAGCATTTTTCAACGATGAATTACTGGAAGAGAATGACATCTCTATCAGCCCTAATGATCTGATAGTTCAAAGAGGTGTTGGAATTTTTGATTTCTTCAGAATAGTTTCAGGTAAGCCACTCTTTATACAAGAGCATTTGAATAGGTTTATTAAATCAGCTGAAATAGCCAAAATACCATTGAGGTGGAGTTATGAAAAGCTGGAGGAAATGGTTAATCAATTGATTGCAGTCAACCAAAAAGATTCCGGAGGTATTAAGATCATCCTGAGTGGAGGTGTATCTCCAATGGGTATGGAAATAATCAGCCCTAATTTGATTATCATTCAGAATCGGGCAAAATCGCCAGCACCGGAAAAGTATGAGAATGGGGTCAATATTATTACCTGTGACTTTATGAGAGAGCTTCCGTCCGTGAAAACCATTAATTACTTTAATAGCGTCTGGCTACATGATGAACTGAGTAAAAGCAATGCTATTGATGTCTTGTATCATCATAATGGATTCCTACAGGAGCTATCAAGAAGTAATCTTTTTTTGGTAAAAGATCAGGTGCTGATCACCTCTGAAACAGGAGTGCTGGCTGGTATTACAAGAAGCAAGGTTTTGGAAGCTGCAAAGAACCTTTTTCCGTTGGAAGTGAGAGATGTGAAATTGGAAGAGCTGGAGGCTGCTGATGAAGTTTTCATATCAGGTACTTTGAAGCAAGTCTTACCAGTAGTACGTGTTGATGGCAAAACGATAAGGGATGGAAAGCCTGGTAGTGTTACGAGAGAAATTATGCGGGTATTCAAAGAATTAGTACAAGAAGAATTGAGGTGATTTTGAACTTGTAAAACTACATTTATCTCCAAAAAGAAGGTTTGATGTCTGTCGCTGAGGGGCTGTACGTAAGGCAATCGAAGCAATGCTCTGGTGCACCACTCCCAATGTAGGTTGTTGCATTAGGATTGGCTCTGGAGCAAATGTTAAATGGTTCTGATTGGAATGGGAGTGAGGCCGGGTCAATGAATATCCTCTGCTCACATTGAGTAAAAACTGAAAAGTTTCCTAATACCACCTCATCAGCATCGTTCTTATTAAAAATATTTCCATTGATTTGAATCTGATTGGCCTCAAAAATAGAACCGGATGAATTTAGTTGACTCAGTACCTGATTATGAAAATTGTAAGTCTCCTTACTCATACCATACATAATCAGGTTGAGGCTATATCTGTACCGGAATCTGAAATCGTAAATTAAAAATGAAACAGGCTCTTCAGTAAAGACAGTTTGATTAAGTCCGGCATTGTTTATCAGACGTTCGATACCCGGAGTCTGATCAGGAATGTAGCATTCTTTCCCCGGGTTAGGTCCAATCTCAGATTTTATGATGAAAGTGGACTCCCAGTCAAATCCCACGTACCGATCATTAGAATTTAGGCTGAAATCAGCTAGTAACTCAATGCCTTTTTTCGATCGAAAACTTTGTAGCTCGCTATTGTAGGTAAGTATCTCTTTATAGCCCACAGAAACGCCATCCAGGGTTCCACTGGATTCAACTAATTGAGGAGTTGAGCTATATGATTCACCGTTTCTTAAAACAATAGACAATTCGTACGAACTACTTTCTACTGCGTTAAAAGCACTGTCTGATTTATAAACGCCCTCTTCAGTTTCATGAAAAAAATAGGTGGAGCCATTATCTGAAATGATACTAACCGAAGCACCCGCTTCTGCGATGAAATTAGTGAGACTATTGTTTTGAAAAGGTGTAGACCTGCTAAGAACTACCTGATGTTTCTGAAATACAGTAGAGATAGAGCCCTCTACTACCAAATAGTTTGTTTCGCTACCGGTAAATTCCAACTCAATAGGCTCCTGGCAGCCGGATAGGCCTACAGCTAAAATGATGATTGACCAAAAGTATTTCATGTGTGGTAGTTGGCGAATCTCTCAAAAAAAGCCGTTAAACTTTATTGAA
>JBCBHL010000413.1:0-6350 GCA_038525605.1 Bacteroidota bacterium | reverse complement strand
CCTAAATTGCCAGATATTACTCCTGGCAATTTAGGCATGCATGACTTATTACTCACAATAGACCCTGAAACTGGAACTACGATTATAGATCCAGATAGTGGTGCTCCAATAGCCAACCCAGCTGATCCACGAGCACGCTTAGCGTTAGCGGCAGATTTTTCACTGGACTTTGCCATAATACCTTCGGGAAAGCAATCATCGTACAGACATCCGCGATTATGCACCTTAAATAATTTGAGTCAAGGGGGTAATCCGATAGCAAAACAACTTTTCATGACAGACTCAAATAGATATAATAATGGTCAGACAAATAGAGGTTTAATAGACGGGAATAAAACATTTTATGAAGATAGATTTATGAATGGCCATATCGTAATTACGTGTGCTCCTAACATCTTCGGCTTATTTGAATTGGATTCTGCTGTAATATATGCTCCTTCGGACAACTAGTAGAACCTTTGATATTTAAAAAATTGGAGAAATTAGATTTACATAATGAGCTAAAGATATGAAGTATATACATTGCAATTTATTGTGTTTTTGTTTTTGGTTTGCAAATAGCATGGTTTATGGACAAACACTCAATGAAAATACATCTGGAGAGTTTATAGGTGATAATTATTATATAGAAGGGATAAGAACTGAAAAAGTGAGTTTTCGATCACATGATTTTGCTCTTTTTTTATCTGAAGATCGAATTTATGGAAATTCCGGTGATTATTTTAAAGTAGACAGAGGTGCTACTGTACGAATGGGTATAAGTACTATATGCAACGAAGAATGTGAATCAGTGTCATTTGATTCAGGCTCCCCAACTTTTCTTCAAACCGGATCTGTTATTCAAATAAATGACGTGTTAAATGCCAACGAATATAGTATGAATATTTTACTACCAGATGATACATATTATCCTGATTACGATGCTGAGTTTGAGGCCGTGCCTGTAGAAAGCTCGACAATTACATTGATTGATTTATCATCTTACTTTTCTACACCTGGTTTATATACACTTAAGGTGAATTACAAAAATGAATGCTCAGAGCAAGTGGTAACATACGGACCTATTGATTTCAATCCAAATACTCCCTCAATAGCTATTGCCAGAAAGGAAGATCAAGGGCTCCCTACTTCAGAAAAATCTACAAAGAGAACTCTGTCTACTGAGAACTTAGTCCTTTTTCCTAATCCAAACGACGGAAGATTCAGTCTGAAGTTTCATCTCGAGGTACCCGATTTAGTATTTTGTACAATCGTTGATCTTGACGGTAGAATTGTTTTTAAAACCGATTCAAAATCATATGAGGAAGGTAGCCATGTAATGGATATAGATGTTGAGAACTCATTAGCTTCAGGTCATTACATATTGGAA
The DNA here is from genome assembly GCA_038525605.1 of Bacteroidota bacterium. Classification (GTDB taxonomy): domain Bacteria; phylum Bacteroidota; class Bacteroidia; order Cytophagales; family Cyclobacteriaceae; genus JANSWY01. The sequence continues at coordinate 4,981 of JBCBHL010000413.1, read as the reverse complement.
ATCCATTCTTATTCAGAGACTATCAGACGTCGATTTATTATGAAATAGATCAGCGTAGTTAATAAATCTTTGAAATTGATCCAAAGCTCATGTATTGAAAAGGGAGGACATCAATTCCGTCTGTGTCATTCCATTTTGTTTACAGATACCTTATAAGGAAGGGTTATCAATAGTAGCTGATTAAGTGCATTGTCTGCAATGTTGAGTCCTTTAGAACAAGTAATTGATGATAGACTGGACAAGTATAGCTTAAAAATAAACAAATGAATCCGGATTAAAATTTCTTGTAATCTAATGAAGTATATCGCTAAAAGGTTTATTGCTTACTCTCTTGGGTAAGCACATTTCCCAAAATTGTTTCCAACATTGATCAGCAATTACAAACAACTATCTTGAGCTCTACTTTTGTATATGGGTATAGTCAGGACTTTTGCCTGATAATTTGAAGGTTGGATATGTTAGGTCTGAATTAAGATCTAAATGTGAAGTAAGACAAGAATTAATCGCTTTCAGATTTATTTACCGAGAATGAGTTTTAATTAGCCATATAGAAAAATTTAATTGGAATTAAACTTGTAATACCGACAAACCCAAAGCGATCGTATTCATGGTTACATGTAAGATCAAAGGATATCTAAAACCAAATGACACTCTGCTATATCCATAAATAATGGCACTGAATAATTGAGGTAAAGTAATGATAGGAAGTAAAAGAATATTTACCCAAATAATCTCATACTTTGAAATATGCATCCAGGCAAAAACAAGGCAAGAGCAATAGTAAATAATTTGGAATTGAGAATTCCAGAAATTAGTCACATGGTTTTTCACTGTTTTAATATTTAGAATTAAAAAAAGAATACCACCGAAGGCGACTGCTACGGAGACTCTCAAAGTAAAACTTTCGTCCACCATGCTTATTTTGGTATTAAAAATGGCCTTGGTAAGAAAATAATAAAACAATGTGCTTGATGATAAAGAGAGGTAAATTGGGCTGAATTTCAAAGAAAGCCTGAAAGCTACTTCTTCAACAAGTGGTAAAATGAACCCTCCAATCAATAAAAAGACAACAGGGGAGAAACGTTCAGACATACTAACACTTTGTATGTCTTCAGGATCATAGATAAATGCAAAAAACAAAAGGAGAGGAATCAAAAGAATCATTTTCAAGATGAACAGTCCGACCGTATCGTAAACTTTCCACTTGATGGACTTTTCTAAATCGGGTCTACTATGAGGCTCTTTTATAAAATTGACTATATCTTTAAATAAAGAAGTATAATATTTTAGTCTAATGAAGGGGTAATCCATTTGTTAATTTATCCGGTAGACGAATTAAAATATGATATGTTACACTATTCTATGGAGATTAGAAATTCTTAAAGAAAACAGTGACTCACAAAAACATCGCTAAAAGCTTACTGAGTTACTCGTGCTACAACAGGTAGGTTTGCAAAGAGCATTTGAATCCAATAGTTTTAATGAAATTGACAAGCGTTTAGACCGTGTGTTTTAAGCGAAAGTCACAGATTATTTACAGAACTTTTACATGAAAAAAGGATATCTAGCGATCAGTTATTCTGAAAGAAAACACTTCGATACTGAAGTAGCGTGTTTGAAAAAGATGTTCAAAGAGGACAACGTAGAATTACTCGTCTTTGTAGATAAATATAATTTCAAACCCAATCAGGAAAAGGAAATGATGAAAACAGCATTTAATGAAATCGATCATTCTGACTTTTTGATTGCGGAATTAACCACAAAATCAATCGGTGTAGGGATTGAAATTGGTTATGCTTTTGCTAAAAAGATACCGATCATCTACATACGGAAAAAGAATGCTGAATACTCGACGACCGCTTCCGGAAGTTCAACTCATATTGTAGTATACGAAAACGAATTTGATTTAGAAAAATCTATGGAAGCAATAGTTAGCAAACTGAATTAGTTAAAACGTAAAGTGCTGAATATCAATAATTCCCTAATTTGATTTAATCTGGAATTTGATTAAAGTTTTTCAACTTATTGTGTACTTACTAAATTAAGTGCAATCCTGTTCTACTACTTATAGACCTTACTTTAGAGCTGTGTCGTAAACACCCGTCATTTATGATCAACCCCTCAATTACACAGCACTTCTACAAACTATCAATCTATAATCCTTATGAAATTCATTGAAAGGACATAAAAAAACACCTGCAACTTCAAAGTGTTACAGGTGTCTTTGCCATCTAATGTTGTGAGGAGACTAGCGCCCCCTTTCACTGGTTACAATTCTATTGGTAATATCACTTACCAGCTTAGCTGTTTCAGCATAAGTGTCTGCCTGCGAATTGGCTAAGAAACTCAGACCATTCAGCAGGGTAGAAAGTTTCTCCACCAACTCTGCCTTTGCTACCGCCTTAGTCGGAATGTTTTTGGCAGACTCCAATTCGTTGCGCTGTTGGAAAAGGTCTGCAAATTCGTTCTGAGCATCTTTTAATTGTACGATCCACTCCGTAAGACCCAGAGTAGTTAGATCAGCCTTGGCCTCATCAGTGTCCAAATCTGCAAATAGAGAGGTCAGTAAAGCTGATTGTACCGTCTGGCCTTCATCGTGCAGCCTGTTACCGTGTTTGGCCACTATTTCTAAGATGTTGTCAGCCGCTTGTTTTACTGCCGGATTCCAGTCATTATATTGATCTGCTTCCAGATGTTTGCGAAATCCAATAAAAAACCGACCTCTCTTTCGATCTGATCCATTGATTTGTTCTGTCAGTGCCTGCTTTTTACTGCTACCTATTGCCAATACCGCTTGTTCTATCGGGTTTGCCAGTGCTGCTATTGAGCCACCCAGCAAAGCATCATCAGGAAGATTAGTATTGATTGTTGTTTTTGTTTGATTAGCCATTTCTACAATCGATTCTAGGGAAACAATTGAATAAGGAATGTCATTTAGACTCATAATTTTAGTTTTGTTTAGTTGAATTTTAGATAATTAATGAAATTGAACAGGCTCACTAAAGATGGCAATTAGTACTGCTTGTTATGGTTTCAAATTTTTGCAATGATAGTAAATAATTATTAACAAAATCAAATTATTTATAAAAAAATATTAATTTTTATGATTGATTGTTGCGATTTAGAGGTTGTCTTAATTCCTGAGATAAACAACGGTAGTCATTTTTAATCAATCGGTATCGGCAAATGGAAAAAAGCTGCAGATTTTGACAAACTGCCTATCAAAAAATGAAAATAATCTGTCGGTTTTATCAAATAGGCAATCAGGAAATGAAAATAATTGGTCAAGTTCCTCAAACTGACTCTCGGAAACATAAAGCTTACTGTCATTTTTGGCTTATCGACCCTAAGGAAGTGAAAACTTACGATTGATTTTTGCTTGCCGACCCCAAGGAAGCAATAATTTACGATCTATTTTAACTTACCGACCCTCAGTAAGTAAAAATTGACGGTTGATTTTAGCTTGATGATCCTAAAGAAGTATAAATTTAAGATTGATTTTAGCCTGCCGATATTAAGAAAGTAAAAATTGACGGTTGATTTTGGATTGCCGACCCTAAGGAAGTGAAAAATTATGATTGATTTTAGTTTACCGACACTAGGCGAGGGTTTTTTAAGTGAAAATTTCGTTTCAATAGGAGGGATGTAGCCTCATTTCCCTAGCAAACTAAAACACCCCGAATCCAATTGTTGTCAATTGGGTCCGGGGTGCTCCATCTATTGTTACTAATCGAGCGGTCGCCGTAATTAGTTTAGCTCAGAATAGATTCTCCATTGAATACTCCGAGTTTAAATTCATCTATTGAAAGCTAAAAGATCCTTCAAGCGCTGTATCAGAGCTTCCACCGATGAAAACTTTGAATTTGCCGGGTTCAGCTTCCCATTTTTCATTGGCAGTATAGAACCTGATCGTTTCGCTATCGATTGTAAACTTCACAGTTCTCGATTCACCAGGCTTCAACTCCACCATTTCAAAACCTTTCAATTCTTTTACCGGTCTTGTGACGCTACCTGCCAAATCTCTGATATATAACTGAACCACTTCTTTTCCAGTTAGTTTTCCACTGTTAGTTAACGTGCAACTCACCTCGATACTACCTCCCTGTGAGAAATTATCAGCACTTAGTTGCAGGTTTTCATATTTAAAAGTAGTGTAACTCAGGCCGTGTCCGAATACATACAATGGATCGTTAGATTCGTCGATGTAGTGTGACCAGAATACATTGCCCTGCGAATTGGTAGGACGTCCTGTATTTTTATAGTTGTAATAAATCGGAATCTGTCCAACACTTTTCGGGAAAGTCATCGGCAGTTTACCGCTAGGGTTATAATCTCCGTAAAGTACCTGCGCAATGGCATGACCGCTTTGTGTACCCAGCTGCCACGCTTCTACAATTGCAGGCACATTTTCATCAGCCCAGTTGATTGTCAATGGTCGGCCATTCATCAGCACCAGTACAATATTTTGATTGACCTTATAAACAGCTTCCAGTAATTCCTGCTGGAGACCTGGAAGACCGATTTCGGTTCTACTTCTGGCTTCTCCTGACTGAAATCCGTGCTCTCCCAGAACCATGATGACCGCATCTTTCCCTCTTGCTGCTCTGACAGCCTGTTTCAAACCTGATCTGTCATTGTTGTTGATGACCACTTCCTGGACAAATTGAGGATTGCCAATGGCCAATTCCGGACCTTTTGAAAATGTGACTTTGTTGCCATCATATGCTTCCAGTCCTTCAAGAACCGACACGGCAGTACCATCATCCGAGGCGATTCGCCAGCTTCCCAAAGGACTGGTTTTGTCTTCTGCAAGAGCACCTATTACAGCGATCTTCATGCCTTCTTTTTTCAAAGGGAGTAGTCCTGCTTTGTTTTTGAGCAGTACGATTGACTTTTTAGCCATGTCGAGTACCGCATCGTGATGCTTCTGTGCACCGATGACCTCTTTTTCTCTTTGTTCATTGCAATAGCGATAGGGGTC
>JBCBHL010000412.1:0-6431 GCA_038525605.1 Bacteroidota bacterium | reverse complement strand
TGATGACAAGAGTCTTTACAATGGAAATATCTCCGCTTTGGAATTTGCTACACTTTCCTCTGATAAAGAATGGACTTTGCCATAAACTGTCCAGTCAATACTCATTCGTTCTCCTACATCCCGAGTCAAATTTCCAATAGAGTCATATTCGTAATTACCAGCAGCTTGCGACTCGATATCTGCTACATGCAGTTCTGAGTTGAAAATACTATCAGTTACATAATCCAACCTATTTTTACCATTTTGCAAATGATAGGTCATTTGATCAAATTGATTGGCGTCAATATCAAATCTGTTCAGTTGCTCTAAATTTCCATTTCCATCGAGCTTGAAATCGGAAAGAAACCCGTTCCTTGAATAAAAATTCACGTTTTCACCTACTTCCCGACCAACGTTGAATTTACTTTCTCTAATTCGATTTAGTTCGTCGTAGGTATATCGGTATCCGGTTCTAATCCATTCTTTATCAGAGGAAAGTGTAGCAAATTCCAAAGCGGAGATATTTCCATTGTAAAGACTCTTGTCATCAGTTACAGTCATGTCTCCTGCATTGCTATTATTTCTGGTATAGTCCCCGTTGAAGTAATTAAGCGTCATGGCAAAAACATCGGATGCAGTTTGTTGGCCTGTTCCATTAGCCACAGGACTATTAATTGACTTTATCCAGCCTTGTATGGTGTACAGGTAATCAGTTTTTTGAACCTTATCTGAACCTATAACTGTATTTTTAAGTGGTCCATGCACATAGTATTTATATTGGGCATCCATATCCCACAGATATCCATTGTCAGAGGTCTCCGCTGAAACTATCCTGTTATCGGAATCATAAGTATATCGGTGATAAAACTGATCTTCGTGCCCCGGGTTATAACTAACACTCAGTACATTCCCACTTACTAAATCATATTCATATCTGATCACTTTAGGAACGTCTAACCCAGGTATCGACTGTACCAACCATTCAACATTGCCATGTGGATCGTAACTGTAAATCGTCATTGTCTGATCGTCAATTGTTGACCCATCACCGTCGTGATCCAGGTATGTATAAGAAACTCTATTTCTTAAATTTCTTTGGACCAAACCATCTGGCAATGATGTTGATATGACTTCAGAATAAACAGAAATGTTTTTCTGTGTACCAGACTCGGGATAACCCAGATCATTGACAGACCTCATAATTGACGCTTCATCAAAATTGTCAGATTGCCCTACTTCTATAATCCTGCCTAAACGATCATACTTAGTGTAAGAAAATGTTTGCTCTTCTTTTTGCTTTCCATTCTGTGAAAACCTTAGCTGACCAATGTCATTATACCAAAATAAAGTAGTATCACCATCCGGTGAATGTTGCAATGTTAGATTCCCCAGACTGTTGTATTGGTAACTTGTCAATAACTGGTGCGAGGTTTCTTTTCCTTTGGCTGCTACTCTATCGGTTTCATCTTTTACAGAAATAAAACGTACACCTTCTGGCGGAACCGTGTTAATCAGATTGCTGGCTCTGTCATAATAGTATAGTGTAAAATGATGTAAACCAGTTTCATAATCAATGGTAAAGTTTTCATTGAGTTTGTCTGCACCGATGCAAAAGTTTGCATAGCGAGCTTCCAGTGTATCTCTGTATATATTGATTAACTCTGCTTTTTGAATATCCAATGAGTTTTGTATAGATGCGATTTCCAATTCACGACAATCCTTCAGCTTTGGATCATATGCAAAATCCGGATTTGGATACTCAAAGGGATCTGTCCATTTAAAACAAAGGTTTTTGAATGTACCGCAAAGATTTAACCTAACATTATCCTCTACAATTGTGGCAAAAAAGTCTGCTCTTCCTCTGGAGTTAAATTCGGTTGTTCCAATGGTGGGATCAATGTCAAACAACCCGGAAAAATCCCCAACTGTAATATGTCTACCTCTCGTAATTGGAAGCACTTTTACCCCTAGGTCTACCGACCCATTACCATTCAAAGGGTATCCGTTTAGAATTTTTCCTGATGGGTCATACATAGCGGTATAGACATCATTGGAAATCCCGGAACCTCTGATTTCAAACTCAGACCTTCCAGGGTCAAGATCGGCGACACCAGAAAATTCTCCGGTTATAAAGACATGCTCAGACTCGTTCAAGGCTATGTCTTTCACTTCAGAGAGATCAGCTAACTCATTTACCCATAATAATTCACCATCAATCGTATACTTACAAATGAAAATGCCATCATTTTGAACAGAAAGGCTTTCACCGTCTAAGATATCAAAATCGATATTTCCTGCATTATTACCAATTACATAGAAATCGTTTACGTCATTACTCTCTATTCCAGTAGTAATAGTTCCGGCACCTTCCAGTTTATAACCTGCTCTGAATATTACACCAGTAAATCCAGTAACTCCCAGCCTGGCGATAAAGGATTCCTGGCCATTTTCGGGATCAGAGTTTAATCTAAAAACTCCAGCTGTGGCATCAAGGTCTATTTCCTCCGTGAACTGTCCTGTAAACAGAACATCTCCACGTCTATTGACTTTCATTTCCTGAACGCTATTGTTGCCATCGCCCGTAAGTCTTTGATTATGCCTGGTATTGCCATCAAATAGGTCATGGACTATTATAAATATATCCTGATCCCGTGATGGGCTAGATGAAACATTGCTACCAACTACAGACAGATTCCCTTTAAAGTTACCAGTGACTATTACGCCTTTAGATTCTGAGGCATAAATATCCATTGGTATAGAGTAACCAAATGCTCCTAAAACCTCATAGTCCTTAGTCCATTCGACATTACCATTGTCTTCATCGAGTCTTAATACTTTGGTCCCGATAATTCTATCAAATGGGCTGGCATTAGGAGCACTTTGCGGAGTCTCCTCTCCTTCTTCTATTACAGCCCCGATAGATGCAGCAATGGCATAGGTTAGATAAAGATTACCATTCGTATCATCTGTAATTCTACTGTTATATTCATATTGAGCATCTCCATACTTTTGTGCCCAGACCAGATTTCCTGATAGTGTATATTTAGCCACAAAGACATCTCCGTTATTGGCAGTTAATGGAGTTGAACCGATAAACGGATCGAAATCAACAGTTGCACCGAAGGTACCGGTCAAATAAATATAGTCTCCGTCGACAAAAGCATCGGTAATCCTTTCATCCTGAATACCACCAACAGTGAATCCGGTACCACCAACAATTCCTCCAAGGAAATTATCTACATCAATAAATTTATAATCGTTTTCACAAGAGTTTTCATCAACAACCTTGACATCAAACATGTTTTTAAATACACTGGCAAAATCACCTAATTGTTCCGGTGTTCCCAGTTGAAGCTTCGTAACAGGGTCGACCCAATCCAATATACAGTATGATTTACAATGGTCGACTAAAGCTTCCACCATAGATTCGATTTCGCATTCCTGAAAATCATACACCTCTGTGTTGACTGAAAGATCCTTATATCCTATATACTTTGTAACATCCTGTTCTAAAGCTTCATCATAGTAGCTGATTGGCGTCACTACATAATGTTGTATCCTGTAGTTTTCATTCTGATGAAACAAGTCATCAAAAATACTCTGGCGAAATTGCTCTGTTTTTAATTCACAAGCCTGTCCACAGTTGTCAATTGTAGTCTGGCGATACCTATCCTTGAGGTCATCATTATCTATATCGTATTCTGCAACATTGAAATATTGACCTATTGTGCTAATCTGCAATTGTTCACAAGCGGTAATTCTTCTACCTGCTGCCAGATCGGCCTGACCATTGAATTTTGCCAATGTAAGGTCATTGATATTGAGTTCATCAGATAAATACTTAACTAAATCTACATTTGACTGATCATAAAATGCCAGTGCATATGATCTGGTTAGGTCCGGTTGAATGATGTTATCCTCTATTCGACCATAAAGCACATTCCTTGCGGTAAAATACTTCACACCTCCCTTTTCAGGGCAAAATGGCGGATCTTCTTCAGGATTATCAGGAATGTATTTACTTTGAATGGTTGCTTCTATTTGATTGATCAGGTTCTCATACAGACTGTATTCAAAAGGGTATGTTAGCTCATTACCATTATTATCAAATCCTGTACTTCCTTCTCCAAATTGATCGAGATTGATGTCGGACCATATTTCAAATCCTTCAACCAAGTCTTTCCATAGGTACCACAATTCGCTGCAGGAAATCAGTTCAGACTCATCAGTTAGCAGATTAGTCATCATTGCATCGAAATCAGCAGCTGAAAAGTAGCTTTTACTATTATTTATTCTGTTTTTAAAGAATAGCGTATTTTGAAATCGAATTTCCAAATTACCCTGATATACAAAATCAAAATATTGTGAAAAAGTCATCCCTTCCAAAGTACATGAAAGCCCACTCTGAACAGGTTCAGTTTCACAGATCGCTGGCATAGGAATGGTGATACTTACGCCACACCCGGGATTATCATTTAAATCTGCAACGCAAATACTTTCAAAGTCTTCATTATCCACTCTACTATAAAGCAAATCTAACTGCTCGCATGATAGCGTAATTTCACAAAACCCGTTAGAAGCCAGACAACCATAGGTCGATTGAAGATGGTTGTATAATTCTATGATATTTCCTGCATCTAACTCCGCCTGAATTTCTGATAGCACCTGATCTAATTGATCCTTATATAAGCTTGTCTTGCTGGCCAGGTATTGACTATTATTGGTAATAACTCTTTTTTCCAGAACATAAGACCGTTCGGCCCAGGCATCAAAGAACATTGCTTCTTCAATCTTTTTATTTTCTATTGTGCAGACATCTTCAGCCATAATAGATATCGAACCGAGTACTTCCACTTGAATTTCATCAATTTTAGGCTCGTCTCTATGCAGTATAATTTGTACCTCATAGTTACAGGTGGTACAGTTTGCTTCACATATTTCATCAATTACAGAAGGTGTAATATCATAACCCACATTGATTCGAGTGTCTTCCGGAAAAAATAGTGGTTTATTAGTGGTCACCAGGAATTCTCCCAATTGTGAACCTCCTTCAATTTTTTCAAAAATAGTCTTGGGTGATCTGCTCTCTAGCGGAAGTAAAGCTTGATTCTCAGCACCTTGTGATAGGGCTGTTGCCAGTATTTTGCCGTCTTTGTTTTGGTAGCTGATACTTGCTACATTATTTGCATCTATCGTTGTAATCTTCTGAACATTGGAAGCTTCCGGGGCATCCTTACCAAATAACATCAGTAACTCAGCTTCGGGCGTACTTGAATAATAAGTCCTGATTGATCTCTGTCCAATACTATGAGTAATACCCACTCCACTTTCTTCTTGTACCCTACCGGTACCGTCATTTAAGAACAAGGTTCGTGAGTACGGAAAACCTTCAGCACTTGGGACACCTTCATTAACCGGGCCATCCAATTGGTTTTCAAATACATCAACACCAGAATAGTATGAGTTGAATAAAATGGTTGGATTCTTAGGATCAATATCAAAGTCTTTAGCTGTAAATGTCTGATCATCAGCAATAATCCCCGTTGACTTGTAACCAAATCTATTTTGTCCACCTAATAATGGAACCGGTAAAGAGCTAACAACCGATCTACCCACATAATCTTGTGCTGTTTCTGTAGCGATTACCCTGTCATCGATCTTTGTTTGTTGCTGCTTAACCTGCTGAAGGCCATTTGCGAAGGTTAATTGCTCATTTGTTTTATTACCTTCGCTAAAAGTCCTGCTAAAGATCCAGTTTCTGTTTTGATCTTCATTTTCATAAATAAAACTAGCCTCAGCCCAGTTCTCGTTTAGATTGGCAATATTGGTGAGATCACCATTAAGTGAACCAACAGGTCTGACTCTCCATCGATAAGTACCGCTACCCTCACCAATCACCAGATTCATCTGGGTCTGACTTGATTCCGTAAAAACATTTAAAGCACGTGACCAATCAGGGGCTTCAGCATTATATATTTTCAGCAGTTGAAATTGGTAATTTGGTACCTGCAAACAAAAGTCGTCGTTTGCTAATTCCCAGGTAAATGTTTGCTCCCATTGATTGTCAATATCATTGTTAACTGGCGAAACTGCGTTTAAGACTGCATTAGAAACATCAATTGAGCGTTTATCTTCATATTTGAATACTAGTCTGATCTTAGAAAGGTCAGGTACATTTTCTGCGAAGTAAGTATTTTCCTTTGGCTCTATAGAGATAACCCGAAGTTTTGATAAATCTGTGGTGATGTTTTCATAAAACTTCTGTCTGGGTACATCTTTGTTAACATTAAAAGAGAGATCGTATTGGAAAACCTCATTTTCATCAAGATCAAATCCTTTGATAACAAATTGAGCTCTGATACTGAAGTCGACATTACTTCCCCAATCGTATACTTCTCCAACATCCAGCTGACCAATTAATGCTAATTCGGTGATAGTTTCCCTGCAACTGC
>JBCBHL010000411.1:0-6434 GCA_038525605.1 Bacteroidota bacterium | reverse complement strand
CCTGCGTATTAGTTTGGTTTTTACTTTTTCAGTAATGCCGACCATTTCAGAAACATCATCTATCCGCAGGTTAGAAAAGGAAACAAAACTTGATGTGGAAACTTTAAACGTCAGTAGTTTTGTTAAAGATATCCATGTCAAAGATTCTTTGATCATTCACGATCAAAACGACAAGGTAATCCCTATTGAACGATCTAAAAATGTCCACAGGAATTGGGATGTATCCCGGTTTAAAACGGTAAACGGTACCGGACATTTCAGGATATTGAGAACGAAGAAAGTAATCTCAATGGTATTGAACTATTTAGAAGACACGCCTATAGATAAAAATGAAGAATTCAACTGAAAATAAAAACCTTTCCATAGAGCCTCGGACTGATAAAAAAAACTTCCGGCACCATTTTAAACTTTACATATTTTAATGCGACCTCTCCATATTTTGATGCTAAGACTCTACATAATTGCGCAAAGGCTCCATATAATGGGGCAAGGACTCCATAGCATGGCGCAAAGACTCCGCATAATGGCGCAATAGGTCCATAACATGGCGCAACGGCTCTGCAAGATAACGCAACGACTCCATAAGCAACCTCCGGGTTTCTTTTATGGGCTGCCGCTACTCTACACACTAATATTGTTATCCCTTAATGTTGAATTTAGTCCCTAAATGTGGTTTGACGTCCTTTGTAGATCAAGCAATATTTGTAAAGAGAAGAATTATTTGATGATACCTAACAAGAACCAAAAAACAATTTTGAAGTTTTGCAATCAACTGGAAATTACCGTTTTACGATCTCTTAATTAATCTCTGCTTTTTGATAGTTTGAGTTTGAGAGTGAGAAACGAGGTGTCCCTTCTCTGGATTTCCGATTGATCCCCTTTTGTCAGGAAAAGGCATTCCTCCTCTGGAATATTCATCAATTCTTAATCATCCAGAATGAATCACAAAAAAAGCTCTAATCACTTGTCGGGGATGACTCAATGATTAGAGCAAAGATTAAACTAATTACGCTGGTTCAAATTTAGCAAATGCTATGAAATTTGCAAGTATTTAAAGATGAATTTCTGTGAATTACTGATTTATTTCGACTAAAGTGTCATTAACTTCTGCGAAACTGTTCTAGCCGCTATTATTACCCCAAATAATCCTTACAAATAAAGATTGGTGAATCTCGCTCTCAACTGCTAAAAACTTTCTTTGGCAAGAGTGGGATGTACTTCATTAACCATCATCAGCCCTGCAGAACCATACCATTCTTTCAACTCCATCACCAGACTTCCCGCCTCAATTGCCGGATCGGAATTAGTAAGTGCTTCTGCCTCTGCTATCGTTTCCACATTGAAGATATAGATACCTCTCAGATCGCCATCGCCAAAAAACGGACCAGCCAATGCCAGCTTACCTGCTTCCGCCATCCTACCAATATTAGCCATATGAGCGGCCTGCAATCTGGCAGCTTCCACAGAATCAGCAGTTCTGTTAGGTCCTTTTTTCAAAAAAGCCATCACATACTTGCGCATACCATAGGGATCTGCACCATATTTCTGAGCGCGAACGGAATCGTAAACAATTTGTGTTGTTGCCACTTCCAAAGGTTCGGTTGCAGATTCTGCCTGGTTGTTGTTTTCTACCGTCGATTCACAGGCAAATAGTCCCAGAATGATTGTCATCGAAAAAAATAGTATAGTCTTCTTCATAATTACAGTTTAAAAAATTGACCAAATATCAAAAAATCCCAATCTGTAAATATAGGCTTTATCGGTATGAACTGTTAAACCGATAAAGCCTCCATCCTATTCTTTAGTTACCTTTTTTCACTGCAGGTGTTGAAAACTCAGGAATTGTAATTTCCTTCATTGGGTTCACTTCCAGCATTCTCAGCACTTCCTGTACTGCTCTTTCGAGTTGCGGGTCATTGCCTGCTTCCAGTGATTTTGCATCCTGCCTGACAGCAATGTCCGGTGCTACCCCTTTATTTTCTGCGATCCACTCATTTTTGATCGGATCAAATACAGCATTATCAGGAGAGGTAACACGTCCATTATCAACCATCAGATAATGTGTTGAGGATTTAAACCTAACTACACGCTAAAAATATATTTGCCATACTTTCAGTCTACAAAGGAAGATTTTTTATTTTTGCAGGATAAAACAAAATTTATAACCATGAAAAAGAAAAAAATTGTATTAAATCAGTTCAAAGTAAAAAGCTTCATCACAAATATTGATAGTTCACTCAAAAACACTTTAAAGGGTGGACAATCATTTACGTTTGATTGTGACTGTCCCAATTCTCCAGATAATCCTACTTATACTCAAGACTTGGAACGATGCTTACAATCTACACCAAATTGTTAAAAGCTATTCTTTTGAAGAAAAAAGGTGCTTATGCACCTTTTTTTCTTTTCCCATTTTTTTTGTTTGGAAATTCTGACCTTTATGCAAATAGTTATGACTCGTTAGAGTCAGAATATCATTACGGCGATTTAAGTAACATTCTGAAGTTAGACTCATTTCAGTATAATAATCAAGGTAAACACCAACTACTACTAGCAAAATCGTACCTCAGAATTAGTGATTTAGACCGCTCGGAAAATTTGTTAATTTCCGTCACCAAAAGCTTCAATAGAGAAGAAAAAACAAAAGCATATCTTTTTCTGATAGATATTTATGTCAAAAGAAGAGAATTAGAAAGGTGCAAAGAAATACTAGAAAAAGTTGATTCACTGATCGATAAAAATCCCTCTGAGGAAATTTTGCCATATTATCACCTCATGAGAGGTAAAGTACTGAGTTACTATAATGAAGAGTTATCATATAAACACCTTAATCAATCACTAAAGACTTTTCCTGAAGATAATTCTGACATATTCAATCTTTACTCATGGTTGATTGATAGTTACTTATCTGAAAGTAGACTTAAAGAAGCAGATAAACTTTTAGAAAAAGCCATCAACATTTATAATCATAATTTTTCTAAAAACGAATATCTATTAATCCCTATAATGCTAGAAAAAGCATTGTTCTTTCAATTTTCGGGAGACTTCTTAGGTGCTGTAAAAATCTACGAAAAAGAGGTCTTTAGCAAATTGAATTCTCAAAATGAGAGGTTTTTAAGATTTTATAAGTGTGAATATTTTCGTTTGGCTAGTATATCCTATAGTTCTATAGGAAATTATGATAAAACTCTTCAACTTTTACATAATTATGTTAAGGATATATCAAAATTAATGAGCGATTCTTATTTCAGGCTGGGAGAAGTATGTGAATCTATATCTAAACATTATTCTACATTAGGCAGATATGAATTATCGATTCTATATTTAAAAAAATCAGTTGATATCTACAAAAAAATTGGTAGGAATAGGGATGTAATAAGGTCACTTCATTTATTATCACAATTTGAAGCCAATAGAGATAGCTTCTCTACAGCATTAACTTACTTAGATAAGATATTAACTTTTGGCGATGGCGACCATTTTATTGAAAATTTAAAATCGTTTTCCAGGTTTCAAAAGTTAAATTACTTGGTTTCAAACTCAGAAAATGACCAGTTCTTTGCTGAGTATAAGATTTATAATAGAATTGAGAAAAATAGGATTAGTAGCACTCCGTTTCTAAGGGTGATATTGTACCAAAATTATTTAAAGGCATTAATTCAATCGGGGAGTACTGATAAGGAAATCCTTAATTTTATTGAAAAAATAAATTCAGAAGTATTAACAACTAATTTATACAAAAAAGAGGCTTTAATAAGCCTTTACAATGCAATTGTATCGTACCTTATCAAAATAGAAGATTATAATGGTGCAAATGCTCTATTAGAAAAATCACTTCCAATTGTTAAAAACATCTTTGTAATGGAAGATTATTCTCAAGTTTATTCATTAACATCTATTGGGTTAAGAAATTATTATTTAGCTGGGCAGTTATACCTGCAGAAATTTCTTAAAACAAAAAATCATGTTTTCATCGATAGTGGGTTAGTTAGTTTAAAACAAGGAATTGAGGTTTATGAAAAATTTAATAATTCGTACTCATCCCAGACAGATCGTGTTAGAAATCAGAGATTGGGCTTGGACTTAATAAATCTGTATGTAAGCTTTTTATTTGAAAGTACTGATCAAAGCAGTGAATCTCTAGCCGATATTTTTCAACAAATCCAACTTTGCAAGTCTTCTCAACTCTTAGAATCCCTCAACCGCAATATCGCTATTCAGCAAACCAATATTCCAGACACTTTGATATTGCAAGTAAATAGTCTTAAAAAACAAGCTTCTTATCTGAATACTCAGATTAGTAAGATTGAGAGAAGGAGAAATATTTCTGGTGCCGATTCTAGCAGATTATCAAATTTTAAGTCAGTGCTATTAGATAATAAGGTAAGCTATAATGACCTTATGCTATACTTGGAAAGGACTTTTCCAAGATACTATGAGATCAACTACAATCCTAAAATTGCAACTATTCAAGATGTGCAAAAGCATTTGTCAATAAATGAAGCTATTATAGAGTACTTTTTTGGTCGAGAAAATATTTATGCTTTTGTAATTTCTAAAGACACGACCAACATATATCAACTCAGCAAGGTTTCTGACAGGAGCATCAGCCGGTTCAGAGAGGTTGTCATCCCACAAGGAATCGACCAAGAAATGGATGTCGCGTATCGTAAATTTGTAGATCAGTCTCACCAGCTGTATCAGCAACTACTAGCAAAACCATTGCAACTACTAGCAAATAGGCAATCAGCGATCACCAAACTTTATATCATACCAGACAAGTCTTTGAGTTACTTGGCGTTTGATCTGTTGCTTTCCCGACAAATAGAAAAAGACAAATTCATTGGTTATGGTAAATTACCTTACCTAATCAAAGACTTTAATGTCTCCTATGGCTATTCTGCCTCTATTCTTTTCAAAGAGGATTCTCTTACCACAGATGTATCCTTCAATGGTAAAGTATTGGCTTTCGCGCCTTCTTATGAAAAGTTGCTGGCAGATACGAGTAAAGTCAACCAACTTGGGCAATTTCGGAACAGTCTATCTCCATTGAAATACAACAAGTCTGAGGTGGACGGCATCAGCGGTTACTTTGATACACAGGTTTACAAGGCAGATGCAGCAACGGAAAAACAATTTGTGGAAAATTTCAAAGGTAACGATATCATTCACCTCGCCATGCACGGCCTGGTAGACTCCAAAGATTCTGAGAAATCAAGATTGGTCTTTACACCTATCGAAGACTCAATACATGATAACTACCTTCATAATTTTGAGTTATACAATCTTAACATTGATACTAAAATGGCCGTACTGAGTGCCTGCAATACCGGATATGGAAAACTTGAAGGTGGTGAAGGTGTTATGAGCCTTGCACGAGCATTTACTTATGCCGGATCAGAATCGGTCGTGATGAGCCAATGGCCTGCAGATGATGAAGCAACAAGTGTGATCATGCAGTCTTTTTACAAGCACTTATCCAATGGTAAAAGAAAAGATCATGCATTAAGGCTTGCAAAACTGGATTACCTTGAACAAGCTATTCCACAAAAAAGAAATCCATTTTACTGGAATAATTTTGTGTTGATGGGAGATGTTTCTCCTATAATTGAAAAGCAATCTAATACTGTATTCTATCTCTTTGGAAGTCTAATGTTCATATTGGCTATTTTGGCATTTCAATTTAGAAAAAAGCGTAATTAATTACTTAATTAAGGTGTCTAGAAACAGAAGATTAAAGGTGTGAAAGTAACCGTATGTGAAATAAGTGACAATGAATCTGAATTCTCTGAAGACTGGGAATTATTAAAGATTCATCTGATGGAAAATCCTTCTGATTTGCTGCTACTGCCCGAAATGCCCTTTTGCGAATGGATAGCATCGGAACTTCCCGCTTCCGAAGAAAAGAAAAAGGAAGCCGTGAATAAACACCTAAGCTGGCTGGAAAGGTTTGATGAACTCAACGTCGATCAGATCGTGTACTCAAGGCCCGTAATTGATGGTCAGAAATATTATAATTCTGCATTTCTATGGCAGAAGCATAAAGGCAATAAACAATTGCATTCAAAACAGTATTTCCCTGAAGAAGAGCACTTTTGGGAAGCCAGTTGGTACGATGCTGACGACAAAGGGTTTTCTATCACAGATTTCGACGGGCTAAAAATAGGGGTGTTACTCTGCACCGAAGTGTGGTTTACGCAACATGCCCGGGCTTATGGTGAACAGGGTGTTGATATCTTGCTATGCCCGCGAGCTACAGGCAAGTCTTCTGTCGCACAATGGAAACGCTGTGGACAAACACTAGCCGTGATATCAGGAGCTTATTGCCTGAGTTCCAACAGGAGTGGTATTGGCAAAAACAACTTTCTGTGGGGAGGCGCAGGCAATAAGCTCCTGATATCACGGCTAGTGTTTGTCCACAGCGTTTCCATTGT
>JBCBHL010000410.1:0-6446 GCA_038525605.1 Bacteroidota bacterium | reverse complement strand
TATTTATGTTACAAGAATTCAAGAAGTTTATCATGAAGGGCAACATCATTGATCTGGCTGTTGCGGTGATTATTGGTGGTGCATTTAAAGCAATTGTATCGTCATTTGTAAAGGACATCATCATGCCGCCGATTGGCATCTTGCTGGGAGGTGTCGATTTCAAAGACCTGGCCTTTGTCATTCAGGAAGCAGAGGGAGATGTAGCCGCCGTATCTGTGAACTACGGTGTCTTTGTACAAACGATCATAGATTTCCTCATCATCGCTTTTGTGATCTTTATGGTGATCAAAGGATATAATAAGATGCAGAAGAAAAAAGAGGAAGCTCCTGCAGCCCCTCCTGCACCTTCTAATGAAGAAGTACTTCTGGGTGAAATCAGAGATTTACTCAAAGAGCAGAATCAATAGACATTTGAAAGAGCGTCATACTTTATGAGTGATGCTCTTTTTTTAATCTGTCTACTCTCGTGATTCACGGATCAATTGCTTTGATGAAGTCCTTTCTTTTAAACTGATCTTCAAAATATTGTATCTGTTATAAGCAAAATTACCCACTTTCAGAATCTGAAGTTTCCTTGAGACATATTCAAAGTTTATCCTGCCACAGTTCTTCAAAAACCACCGAAATATTGATACATGCACACTTAAACCATTTCAAGTTGATCTAAAATCCAGTAGATTAGTATTATTGAAAGGCAGATAAATGGACATTTTGTCCTACTACTGAGGCGATGTATTATTTGCCAAAGTGTATCTAGCCACATGTGATTAACTTAGACATTTTAAACCAGATTTTATGTTTGACTATAATCTAGCTCATTGGATAACTTTCTTTACGGCAGCAATACTTTTGAACCTTTCGCCGGGCCCTGATATGATTTTTATTATCTCTCAAACTTCCAGAAGAGGGATTTCATCTGGATTTGCCTCTGTCTTTGGGATTTGGATTGGAACGTTTGTCCATGTGATTTTCGCTGCTCTTGGACTTTCTGCTATTCTTATGACATCTGCAATAGCGTTCTCAATTGTCAAATGGATCGGAGCAATGTATCTTATCTGGATTGGCATTCAATCAATTCGATCTAAAGGCAGCAATAACTTTAAAATTGATGAAGATGGAGCGTCCAAAAATTTACACAAATCATTGCGACAAGGTTTTCTTGTTTCTTTGTTGAATCCCAAAGTAGCTATTTTCTTTCTGGCCTTTTTACCACAATTTGTTGAACCAAATGCCGGAACTGTAAGCTCTCAACTTTTTCTTCATGGCTCTTTGATTATTGTGGTTGCAGCTTTCATTGAAATCCCGATGATTCTAATCAGCAGTAAATTCATCAAGTATCTTAATAAAAACGAAAAAGTATCTCTATGGATAGATCGTGGATTGGGGTCTCTACTGATTTTGCTTGGTCTCAAATTAGCAACAACCAATAATTAAGATCGCAAGGAGATTATCGGCTAGCACAGTTACTAATACGTCATAACCTGTATTGGTTTTTGCGAAGGGCTTTGCATACCAGTAAATTAGGTAGGTTTAATTATAGATTCAGCTTATGGCGTCTAGTTGACGTTACAGCCAAGTCCTAAAAGAATTTCCGAGCTGGTTTAGATGTGCCAATCATTTCAGAGTTATTAGATAATTTTAATGGGAGATTTATTTTGACTATGTTAGTATCAATATTGGTTGAGACTAATAAATATGGTAGGTCTCAACAATGTACTTTGTTAGGAATTTCAATTGGCTTTCACCATGCAGATTTTCAGAGCAGCTTTTGTAGGTGTGGATTTGGCATCCCCGCACAGTTCCGCTATTTTTAGTGCTTTCTGGCTGGGTAAAGGCAAACGCCATTTAGCTAAAGTGACGTTGTATATCATTTGAAAAGATCGATTTGAAAACGATAGTAGTACATAAAGGACAAATTTTACAACACATCGGTGAACTAAATACCAAGCTGTACTTCGTTAAATCAGGTCTGCTTCGTAGTTATAGCATTGACCAAAAAGGGAAAGAACATATTTTTATGTTTGCACCAGAAAACTGGACAATTGCAGATTCGGTGAGCCCTGATCAATCGAGTGATTTATTTATTGAAGCATTAGAAGATTCAGAAGTTATCGTCCACCAAAAGAAAATTGATAACACAGTTGATGTCCAATCTTTGGTTAATAGAATCAAGGTATTGCAAAAAAGAGTGATCATGCTCATGAGTGCCTCGGCAATAGAGCGTTATCAACATTTTGTAGAAACATACCCAGAGATTGTACAACGAGTTCCTCAAAAAATGATCGCTTCTTATCTTGGTGTAACTCCGGAAAGCCTAAGCGCCGTTAAAAAAGATTGGTATAAAAATCAATCCAGGTGATTTCTTACGATACCTTAATGCATAAAGGTTTTTATCAATAGAACTTTGCACTAAGTTCAACGCGTAACATTTCTAAAACATGAATATCATTATTACAGGGGGACACTCAGGAATGGGGTTCGAATTATCAAAAAAATTATTGTCTGAAGGACATCAGATTGGATTAATTGTAAGAAGTGAAAAAAGAAAAGCTGAAACGCAGCAATTGTTTTCAGATAAAGATGAATTAAAAATTTTCGTAGCAGATCTTAGTAATAGAAATGAAATAATTTCTGTCGCTAAGGAAATACAATCTGATTTTAGCCACTTAGATGGTATTTTTAACAATGCGGGTGTACTGCTCGACAAGCTTTATTTTTCTGAATACGGAAATGAGTTGCAGTTGGAAATCAATGCCATTAGTCCTTATCTTCTGACAAAAGAAATGCTGCCTCTACTTGAAAAATCTAAGAATCCTTTTGTGGTTAGCACTGCCACTGATGGGTTAAGTAATAAAAAATCGATTGATATACCTGCTTTCAAAAAACCTCAAAAATTCATCAAACTGATGGGCTCTTATATGGACTCAAAGCTCACTATGGTGACCTTAATGAATCATCTAAGCAAGCAACATAAAAGTATTCGTTTTGTTAGCGTTAATCCAGGAGCAATAAAAACAAAAATGACTTCTGGCGATGGAATGCCTTTTTGGTTAAAACCGATTAGGAATTTATTCTTTAAGTCACCAGAGCAAGGTGCCGAAAATTTATATAATGGAGCATTTAACTCTAGCATAAAGGGTAGCGGTATTTATGTTAGCAGTGGCAAAGTGAAAGACATGAAAGTGATGATCACTAAAGATCAGGTTGAAGAATTGGTGAAATAAAAACGGTATACAATAGAGATTTGCTCAAAGAGCAGAATCAATAAAACATTGGAAGGGGATGCCTCAAAAGCCGTGAATTGCGAGGAAACGAATCTTTTGCATTCGAGACACCCCTTTTCTTTTACCCTGTCAACTAGAGTTTCTGTCTTTAAAACCTTACCTACCCTTCAGCAAGTATCCACTAGCAACACTCCGTTTCAGAATTTTATCTGCAGTAATTCACCCCACACTCCCGTAAGCCTCCACTTACGAAACTCCTACAATAATTATATGAACCCATCAAAAATACCCACTTTTAGGTATTGAGTTTGACTGGTCTTTTGTCTTATTTGATGATTTGAATATTTCCAGATGCACATAGTGATTAATTACTAGACTTTATTATTTTACATTTAGATAACTGATTGGGTTGATTCTGCTTTTAAGTACTTGCAAGTGTTTGTAAGCGGATATGTATATAACACTCAGTTGTTTAAATAATTAACGTTGAAAGGTGAATAAGTGGACAGAATGTCCAAATATTTAATGTTATGCAAAACAAAATGAAACATATTATACTCTCCTCACTTTTAGCTTTTTTATTTTTCAGTTGTGAACAAGAAAAGTTAGAGTTCAAATACTCAATAGTTTGTAATGAACATTTAGTAAATGGAACCAGAGAGCTTTGGGTATCAAAAATCAATGACACTCTTTGTGTAAACGAAAAAATCGATTTATACGAATCAACAATTGAAAAATTATTATTCTCTCAATGGACATCTTACCCAAATCCAGACAAAACATTTTATGGTTCCTTATTTAATTATAATAATGGACATGGTTGGTCTCCAAACCATAATATGTTTTCTGGTTTTAGTATTACTGATAGTACAGTATTTAGAAAAGTGGTCACTTTCAAAAAAGACAATCAAACCTTAATGTCTACAAACCTTGATTTTTACCTGTATAATCTAAATTACAGAGAAAATAATACTTGGTATCTTGGACTTATAAGGGGTGAAGACTTCTTTTTATCTGAAACTGGGTTTTCTCATCCAATTCTTAAATATAAATACACCATAAATAAAGAATCAGGACAAATTGAATCTTCTGTCCTATCGGAAATATTCTATGAATTAGAAGATGTTAAAGGAGGAAAACAAACCGGCTCAATTAGGTTAAAATTTGATGGCATTACTGTTGAAAACGGTAAAGTAAAGTTTAATGATTCTATGAAAGATGGAATTTTAGAATATAATAATGAATTCTTTGAACGGAATAAAATTGAATTAAACTTGGAATAAAATTGCATAACAATATATAAGCGTCATTAAAACGACCGCTTAGCTGGACGTTAAGTATCAGGAAACTGCAATCAAACCTATGAAGCATCTGATCTTCTTAATCATTCTTTTCTTAAGTCACAACCTGTCAGCTCAAGAAGGTTTTGTGGATAAAATACTCACTCAAGAATACCAAGACTCAGTTAAAAGTCATCCTCTTGGTTCAATATCACATAACTATACATTAACTCTTTCGGGATGGTATGACGATTGTGGTGAGTTTGGCGGGCATTTGGAAACAATCGAAATTAAGAAAATAGATGGTAGGCTAATAGCAGAAGTAATTATCTATAAGAAAAATTGTAAGGACAAAAAGGAAAATAGAGTTAAGAGATCAAAACAATACTCTGTTGATGATAGTGACATCAAACTAATCACAGGATATCTCGATGAACTTCAAAGCAAGACTTTAGGGTATAATGTTATTAGTAACGCCGGATGTCGATATAAAGCAAGGATGGGTTTCTCGGAAGCTGATGAAAATACAGAACAATGGACCCGACTGAAATTAAACCATGTTGATAATTATTGTGAGTGGTCAGCTTTCGAGCAGTTAAAGAATAGCATTGAGAATCAATAATAAAAAGTCCCACCTTAACTGACACTATCAACCAGTTGCACTAACCAAACTGTTTGCAACAGCCTATTGAATCAGATATGTTTCGATACCTACTCAAACCAAAAAAACCTCCTCATCTTTCGACGAGAAGGCTTTCAACCTAATTCAACTGATGAAATATATCATTACTTATTGATCACCTTCCTGGCTGCAACGTAACCATTGTAGAAAGGAGGGTTTGTCAATTTGAAGCGATTCAGGATCTTGTCCATTTTGCCCAACAAGACCGCTGATTCTTCAAACAAATCCTTCAGTTGTTGGGTGGCCACCCGTGAGGAAATCCGGTAAGCCCGTGGTTTACCACGCTTTTCCTGGAAATCGTTGAATTCTTCTTTCACTAATTCCACTTCCGTCACCGTAATACCATAGTCTGCTAATTCCGGCAGTACGCTTTCCACCACACCAATCACATTGGTCACCTTTACTTCAAACTCTTCATGCGATAGTTTGTAGTAATCACTCTTTGTATTGGTGGTTTTCACCATTAATTCGGTATCACCTTTGTCTTCAGCAAATACCTCTACAGAATCGTCAATAATCGCCATTTTCTCGGCTATTGACCTCTTTTGATCAGTTAATGACTTACTGATAAACACCTGGGCAGCTTGCTGCTGCTCCGCCTGCCCTTTGATTGACAGGATGTTGCCATCAAGTTCATTTTTGTATTTACCAACAATAGGAATAAAATCCCATACCGTTCGGTTTTTTTCCATTTCTGAACTGGTTGCTTCAAGCATTTCCAATCTGCTAATTTGTTCTTTGTTCATGATCGTTAAAATTTAATTTGTTAAAAATATTACTCTACGGTTGATGCACATAAAAACAATGTGCCCTCATATTAATGTGAGAGAAAAATGAGAAGGTAAACCACCGATGAACGACTTTTTTTACTCTTTTTTTACAGTAATCTCACATATCATTGAATATCAAATGGTTACAAGATCAAATAAAAAATAAAAATTTATCCGGTGGTTTGAATGTTCCTGGGTGAAATCAGGCCTACGCCAAAGCTTCTGCCTGCGAAGCTAGTCTTCGCTATAGCCTTCACCAGGGCTTCTGCTATCGAAGAAGGCTTCTTGTAACTATTAATCAGGACTAAGCGGAAAGCTGTCAACCTACATCAGGATCGTTAACAAAGGTGACAATAGAAAACAGGATTTAAACTAAAGCAGACAAGCGTATGAAGGATTAAACGGAACAATGACAACCCAAAGTAGGCCTACGCACATCAGTATACGCTGAGGCAACTACTATCGAAGAAGGCTTCTGCCTAAAACGCAC
>JBCBHL010000409.1:0-6465 GCA_038525605.1 Bacteroidota bacterium | reverse complement strand
CCAACAGCGGATATTCAAAATCCTACTTCCTCAAATCCGGAGGTATTCCCGAAAGAGGACAGGTGGTATAAGCTGACGGTATCCACTGGTAGATGTGCAACCATAGAAGATTCAGTGTTTGTGACGGTAAATGACCTGCCGATAGTGGAGATAAGCCCGCAGCAAAGTATAGGATCAGGAAGCTCTGTTGAGTTAGTTGCTTCCGGAGGGGTGGAATATACCTGGACTCCTGAGGGTTCACTGGATGATGCGGAAGTGTTTAACCCGGTAGCCTCTCCCCTGGTCACTACCACTTACACGGTAGAGGTAGTCGATAAAAACGGCTGTATTTCCACTGCTGATGTCACAGTCCTGGTTCAAAATGAATTATTTATACCATCCTTATTTACACCAAATGGTGATGGTAGAAATGATACATTCAAGGTTTTTGGTTCAGGAATTAAAGAATTGACGCTTACCATCTATGACCGTGAAGGAAATCCGGTATTCACTTCCAGTGACCTTCGGTTAATTCTCGAAACCGGATGGGATGGGACAAGCAATGGCAGCATGCTCAAAAATGAAACATACATCTGGACAATATCAGGTAGCTACTTTGATGGCAGTCGGATAGAATATAATGGTAGTACTAGAGGAATCATAAAATTGGTGAGATAATCATGAAAAAGTTAGCTATATACATCATCACAGTCATCATGATGTCCTTCCCCTTGATCGGGAATGCACAGGAATACGTCTACACACTTAATCCTTTTGCACCAATTAACTACAATCCGGCAGTGGTAGGCATGGATAACATTGCCTCTATGTCCTTCCTCCATCAGGAGTCAGAAATAGGGCCCGGTGTAAATTATTCCAACAACCTGCTAACGGGTGAATATCCGATAGTTTCCAAGCTGGGAAGAAGGTATGGTGGCATAGGCATCACACTAATAGAGCGAGATGCCGGTGACTCTGACCTTTTGAAAACCTATGCTGCAGGATTGAGCCTTGCCTATAATTTGCAGATTGCCAGAAATCAATACATCAGTTTCGGGTTGAAGGGAACTTATTACAACAAACAAACTTCACTGGAAAGCCTGACAACCGGAAGCCAGTGGATTGCAGCGGAGTTTAGATTTGATCCCAATGCAGCTCTTGGCGAATCCATTTCAGATCAAAATATCAGCTATCTGGGACTGGATGCTGGATTTACGTGGTATTTATCAAGCAAAGCGGACGAACAGAAAGCATTTTTTGGTGCCAGCTTGCTCAACAGTAACAGGCCTAACGACTCATTCTTTGAATCGCAGAGCGAGATTCCTTCTTCTTTCCTCATCAATGCAGGTGCCGTATTGTATGAAAGCAGGAGAATCCAGGTATTGCCTCAAATTTTTTATCAAAGGGAGCAGAATCTCAATATTTACAATGCGATTCTTTCGACGAAGTTTTTCATAGCCAATAACAATCCTTATGACATCATTAAAAATGGAGATCTGGAGTTTGTTGCCCGCTATGATTTCAACAGAGATGCTGCTTTCGGAATTATCTTCAATCAGCCGAACTTATCGATAGGATTCAGTTACAACTTTCCTACCAGTAATGAAACACAGTTTCAATATCTACAGGGTGGGTCTGAGTTTGGAATAACACTGTCCAAGACAATTTGGAAACCCAAACCTAAGGTAATATCCATCCAGGATCAGAAAGATACCTATCAAAGGGATTTCTACTTCAATAATGTTGACGATGACAATTCGCAGGAAAAAGTAACACAACAGGTAGTAGAAAGAAAATCTGAAATGGAGCTAATTGCCGAAAATATCGAAAAGTATTCAAATGTAAACTCTTTGCAGTTTGAACTTGAAAAGGACTTCAAATTTCCTTTCAATGAATCTACCCTAAATGAGGAAGCAAAGGCGTTTCTGAAAGATTTATATACGCTTTTTGAGGAAAATGATTCCTACCAGATGGAAGTTATCGGTCATACCGATAATGTCGGTAAGCCTTTGGTGAACTACAAACTATCCCAAAGCAGAGCCGATGCAGTTGCAGAATACCTAAAATCGCTGGGGCTTTCAGCAGATAGAATTTCAACCACTGGTAAAGGAGACACTGAGCCTGTTGTTGAAAACGATAGTGAAGAAGGTAGAGCAAGGAACAGAAGAGTTGAGTTTATCATTTTTGTAAACAGATAAACATGTTTTTTTTAAGAAAAATATCATTTTTTAAGTCGCTGATATGCTTGCTGGCAGGATTTGTGATTTGCTGGCTGTCTTTCACGGAGGCCAATGGTCAGGATCTTAGCAGCATTGGGAAAGGCGAGGCTTTGAAAATATCAGGAAGTATCAATGCCAATCAGGTACTTTATATTTCTGATGGTATCGATAGCAGAAGAGACCCTTACAATTATTTTGTGGCAGGAAACCTGAATTTAAGCATCTATGGATGGGCAATTCCTTTATCGTTTTCCTATTCTAACCAGAACAGCTCTTTTCAGCAGCCTTTTAATCAATATGGGCTTAGTCCTACTTACAAATGGGTTACCATGCATGCGGGATACAGGAGTCTGTCCTTCTCCAAGTACACCATGAACAGTCATTTATTCTTAGGTGGCGGGGTGGAGTTGACCCCTACTGAAAAATGGAAGGTGTCAGCGATATATGGAAGGTTTCAGCAGGCAGTGGAAGAAGACACTACGCAGCAGAATAACATTCCTGCATATCGAAGAATGGCCGGTGGTGTTAAAGTATCTTATGGTGATAGCAAGGACTTTGTGGACTTGATCATTTTCAAGGCAAAAGACGATGAAAATTCACTTTCCAGCCCACCTGTTAATAACAATGTCAACCCGGAAGAAAATCTGGTTTTAGGTCTTGGCTTCAATAAAACGTTTTCCCAGAAACTGGTATTAAAAGCCGAATATGCCAGTAGTGCCATTACACTTGATAGCAGGTCGGAAGAAGTATCCTCAGGAAATATTTATGACCAGTTGAGTTTCGCCTTCAGACCGCGAACCTCCTCCTCCTATTACCAGGCTTTCAATGCAGCGGTGCAGTATAAAATCAAGGGTGCCGGTTTCGGTGTGTCATACGAAAGAGTGGATCCGGGATACAGAACGCTGGGAGCTTACTTCTTTAACAATAACCTGGAAAATATTGCCTTCACCAACTCCCTGATCGGTTTTAAAAATAAGGTCAGGATGAATTGGCGCCTGGGTGTGCAAAGAAACAATCTGGATAATACGGAATTGAATACATTAAGAAGACTTTCAGGTGCTGTGAACGTGAGCTATATGGCTACTCCCAAGATGATCTATAATGCCAGCTACACAAACTTCAGAACTGTTGTCAATTTCAGATCCCAGTTTGATCAAATCAACCAATCAGGGCCTTTCCAAAACCTGGATACGCTTAACTACAGGCAGGTGGCCCAAAATGCTAACTTAAATGCCAATTTTGTCCTGAATGATAGTAAAGAGAGGCGGCAAAACCTCAACGTAAATATTGCTTATCAGCAATCAGCCGATGAGCAGGCGAACCTCGAACAGCCAACAGGAGCGAAATTTTATAATGTCAACTCCTCTTACAGCCTCAGTTTAGGTTCTACCACTACACTAAGTGCAGCTTTCAATGCCAATGTCACCAATACTGTGGCCAACAGTAATTCAATATTTGGGCCTTCATTCGGTATTCGAAAGACCTTTTTTGAACGGAAGTTATCAACGAACTTTTCACTCTCGGCAAATAACTCATACAATGATGGAGAGGTAACCAGCAGGGTTGCCAACATGCGGTTTGCCGGTAGTTTAAGTGTAAAAGAAAAGCACCAATTTGCACTAAACCTCACGGGTATCAGCAGGTTTAGTACAAACAACTCCGGACAAAGTGATGCAACGGAAACCCGGTTCCAGGAGTTCACCATTCAATTTGGTTACAACTATAGTTTCGGAAATTAACCTGTGATTGAATGAAGAAGCAAAACAAAAGACTAATAGATTCAAATTCCCATAAAGCTATGGAAACCCATAAAATCAGTCAACGTAAACCTAAAACATTTCACTGGCTCTTCAGCCTGATACTAATCATGCTTACAGGGCTTATTGCCAGGGAATCGGTTGCTCAGCAATTCCCGGTAAGGGCTACCACTGTGGTTACCCCGCCCTATTCCATATATTTGTCTGACTATTCATCGCCTGAGTCTAATTCACTCCAGCTTATTCTCCAATTGAGGGATCTGGATAGGCCGGAATACCGTGCCAAATTGCGATTAACCATCGAAGGACAGGGAATTACGATTCGAACAAGGCCTGGTTATACCCCCAATCCAATCATACTGCAGGGAGGAATCCCGGAAACTCTTACAGGATTTGACCTGAGAGGCTATCTGAATCCTGACAACCTGGATTTTAACGGCATCAGTAAAAGTGAATTTATCAGATCTGGTTCTTTGCCGGAAGGATTCTATACTTTCACTATTGAAGTGCTGGATTTTAATAGAAATGTGGTCGTATCGAACCAGGCAATGGCCAATGCATGGCTGATTTTAAATGATCCTCCACTGGTGAACTTACCATTTAATGGTGAGAAAGTAAGGGCTACAGATCCTCAGAATATTTTATTTAGCTGGACACCACGGCATACAGCATCGCCTAATGCAGCATTTAATACTGAATATGAATTTACACTTGTCGAACTATTTCCTACCGGAAGGAATCCGAATGATGCGATTCTGACATCCAACCCAATTTTTCAGACTATTACCTCTGCCACTTCATTAAACTACAGTGTTGCCGAGCCCATTTTGATCCCCGGAAGACAATATGCCTTTGCTATCCGTGCATTTGACATTGGTGGAAGAGATTTGTTTAAAAATAATGGAAGAAGTGAAGTTTTTGTATTTCAATTTGGTGATGAGTGCCTTGCTCCTACCAATTTAGAAGCCAGCGGACTAGACCCAAACAGAATAGAAGTCACCTGGGAAGGGCAGGAAATACATACTGAATTTGATGTTCGGTACAGAAAGGAAGGCACCAGTGAGTGGTTTAGTGAAAACACCTTTTCCAACAAGCAAATAGTTCCTGAACTGGAAGGAAACACCACCTATGAATATCAGATCAGAGGAAAATGTAGTACAATTGTCGGCCCTTATTCAGCAAGCAATACGATTAAGACTCCCGAAGTTGATGAAAACGAGTTTGCATGCGGCACAGACATTCCGGAGGTAACTCTTGATAATACGCCATTAAACTTACAACTGAAGACAGACGATGAAATTGAAACTGGTGATTTCAAAATTACCATCACTGATGTAGAAGCTAACTCAGATGGCTCTTACAAAGGGATGGGAATAGCTCAGGTTCCCTACCTGGAATTTGCCAGTATCCGTGTAAAGTTTGATGCCATTAAAGTCAATGCAGCTTACAGGGTATTTGAAGGGAACATCACTTCCGTATATGATGCAAATAGCAAGTTTATTCTGGATGCCGATTTAACAGGTGATGAATTGAATCAGGACGGTGATGACGCTGATGGAGATGGAGGCAGTGGAGACGATGTTGTAATTCCTAATCCCAGTGACGAATTCTTCGAAAACTATGATTTTGAAGATACGGTTACGATTGATCAGCCGATACTCGACGTAGTAGTGAATGATGATGGAGATATAGTCATTACCTACGAAGATGAGGACGGCAATATAAAAGAAGAAGTCGTAGACCCGGAAGATGGAGAAGATACTTTAATAACAGATTCAGATGGTAACAGCTGGGGTGTAGATGAAAATGGAAATGTTACTGCTAACCCTACTAATGCGCCAAGCCCGATAGAGAGCATCGATGAAGTCGATTACATTGTGACCTTCAAAGCCAGTTCTAATCAGCAATATGGATTTGATAATAAAACCTATAATGCTGGTCAATACGAACAGGCTGATATTTACGGAAGTGATGATCCTTACTGGATTGGCTGGAAATCAGTGGCTCTTGGCAGACAAGATCAGTTATTAGCCATCACTGAAAAAAACAATTTCCCAACAGAAGTAGGTTTTAAATCCGCGCAGGGACCTGGTGCATCACAACCTTCTGATAAAGCAAACGAAAAAGTATTGACAGTAACCGGGAAAGCTGCGGACGCTGTTGAAACCATCGATGCATATGTCAACATAGCAAGTGACGATAGCAGTCAGGAATTGATTTTAGGAAAAATCAATGTGAAGACCTATACAAACATCAGGAAAAACCTGATAATAGTTCCTGTAAATGATGCCTCCGTTCCTAACGAAAGTACACTTGAAGAGGAGCTCAATAAGATTTACGGACAAGCGGTCGCAGAATGGGATATTACCATTCAGGATAGATATGAAGTATCTATCGATCAGATTAAGGGAATTGCTGATGGTCAGGCAGGCATATTTGCCAGTTTCCCGCCGCGAATGCAACAGTTTAACAGCGATTACAGACTTAGCCAGACCGCTTTTGACCAAAAT
>JBCBHL010000408.1:0-6480 GCA_038525605.1 Bacteroidota bacterium | reverse complement strand
AATTGGCGTCATTCTGATGAGATAAGTGTATCGTTATTACTCTGAAAAGAATATAACATCGAAGAAAGAATCTCACATACTGAAAGTTAAGTAGCACCAAAAACTTTCTTAGCGTAAGATTCCTTCGCAAATATTTTATTTTCACTTAAGAAAAGATCACTGAATTTGCTCGGATGACGGAGAATAAAAATCTCAAAAAATCATCTTTCAACGTCCTCTTCGAGAGACATTGAAAGTGATAAAGAGATACATTAATATAATCATTGCTGTTTTGCACCTAATTTACTATTATTACAATACGTTTGTTCGATCTAATTATGGCTCTTTTTGATGTTGATTACACTCCAACCTAACTAGTAATCACGCAAAATCAACCAGAGCAATCTGTCAATATTTAAAAGAAAATATTGATTAAGTCTGTTTTATAAAACTACTATCACCATAAAACTTTATTATGTTATACCAACTATTAAAAATTTAAAAATATTCCGTTTTAGAAATTATCACATTGAATTTTGTATTGAGTGATTTTCGATATTTAAGTAGTCGAATTTTGCCACACTGTGTAATTATTCTTCCTTCGTTCCTGAAAAGTTTCTGAAGGCGAGGCGCAAAAGCTTCGGTGGATAAAAGAATTAAACATACTGTGTAGGCTGAAGTATTACGAAGGCCTAAAAATTGACTAATCCCTTAAATCCAAAATCTGCCTAATCAATCTTTTGTGATATCCTGTCATATATTGCCAGAGAACCTGACACATAAAAATATTATCCGAAGTACGCGGGAATACGCATATGCACCCAAGTGCTTCTGATAGTTGCTGTATTATTGATTTCATTGTTTTATGGAAAGCGAAAGCGCTTTAGAATGGCCTAAGGATTATCCCTGAAAGGTAATGTCATACGCATTTAGTTTTTGATGCCGTAGTGAGTAAATAGAATTCAAAAATCAATACTACAGTAAAATTCAATTTTCACTTTTAAAAAAAGATCAATCAAAAATTAAAATCAAATTTATCATGAACTTAAAAAACATTATTTTATCACTCACATTCCTGTTCATTATCAATGCCTGTAATGAACAAGAGATCGCAAAGGTTGAAACACCAAAATCTGAACTGGAAACGGATCTCAAGAAACTGGGAGAAGCATTTCGATTTGGCGCCAGGCTGGAGTATGCGGCTGCCAGAACCAACGGATTTACGGACGATCCTGCCGAAATTGAAAGCGGGATGTTGGAATATCTGGCAGGTGAATACGGACCTGGTGTCTATGAGGCAGCTGCTGATTTTAAAAATACAGATGCCTACGGACATGTTTCATCAGTTTTAAGTAATTTGGATATCCAAATCGCAAACGATAACGGCAGACTCGCCAGTAATGCCGAACTGAATTTGAGCCAGGAATTGGAGCCGTTTGAACAGACTCTTGATTTTATAAATGTATCGCAAGGATATAAAGATTATGTTCATAGCATCAATGAAAGACTCACCACAATTAGTCACAATTATTTAGATGAAATTGACCAAAATTCTGAATTCATTGATGGAGAATACTATGTCACCAGTGAGATATTTAGCGAAGAAGATCACGCAAATCGGCTCAGAGCTGAAATAGGAGCAATAGAAAATGAAATAATTGTTGATCCAAATTTGTCAGGTGAAGTAAAACTAAATTTATTCAGTTACACCACTTCAATGTTGACGAATATAAACGACATTGTTGATTTTACGATTGCCCAAAATGCCGATGTTGATGCAGGCAGTGGCAGAATAGAAATCTTCAGAAAAATAAGAGCCTTGTTTAGCAGTGTAATAACAGCAGTGACTACCATAATAATAACCGGAGTTATTACTGCTGCAGGTGTTGCTGGAGGACTTCTCACAGGTGGTGGTATGCCCGCCGCTATCATTGGCGGTGTATTTGGTTTCATCACAGGTGTTGAAATGTCTTTTTATTTATCCTGCCAGTGGGGGCTTTCTCCCAGAATATGTGCGGATTGTAGAGCTGCGTATCCAAATGCGAATATTACCTGTTAATTAACAAAATCAATAATGAGAGGAGCTCAAAATTACCCGGGCTCCTTTTCGTTATCTTTCTGTAATGCAATTAGCCTAATTGTCGGCACATGAAAAAAATAACCTCCCTATTCATAACTGCAACTCTACTCCTTGCTATTAATATGTCGCAAGCACAGCAGAAGTCTACAGAACTATATTTTCACTTTGCTCCTAACAGCGCTTTTACCAATATCAAAAGCCTGGAAATGGTCAATGACGCCTATGTGAACGACAGAATTGATAATGAACCTGACAGAGGTGGTGTTAACCTGGGAGTGACCATAGAAAAGTCATTTAAAAACTTCTCTATCCAGACAGGTCTGTTATTTACTTTTTATGGGCTAAAGCCTATCAGGCGATTTGTTAATCCAGCCCTCAATGGCAACAACCCTGACAGAGTGTATTATGTTGCCAGGCAGGAATTCTATTTCGCTTCCATACCTATCGAATTCAAAAAGGACCTCTTTACTTTTAATAAAGCGTCCAAAAACCCATCCAAACAGATTGATTTCTCAGTTTATGTTGTGGGTGGAATGGCAGGGCAATATATGTTTCAGTCGAACTATGAAAGAAAATACAGGTTATTAGGTGAAAGAGAAGAAACGACCATCAATGAATTTGAAAACAGCTTTGACTCCAACCCTTTGAACATGACAATACAAGGCGGAATAGGACTTCAAACAAAACTGAATCAGAATTGGAGTATCATTCTTCAGCCTACTTTAAGCCATCAGTTGCTTTCAATTTACAACAGCGGGATTTCTGAAAAAATCACCACACTCTATACAGTGGTAGGCGTGGGTATGGCACTCTAATCACTCAGGTAGATATGAAAAAGTTTTTGGCTTCCAGATAAGGTTCGGAATACATCTGACCTTTAAAATAGGATTAAATGATGTTATCACCCAACTCTAATGGAGCACCCAATAGTCCGCATCGCATTCGCATTGTATCTGCATTGCATCCGTATTTACGAGGCACTTCAAAGACACCTAACTATCAATGAAAAAATTATGAACAGCAATCTCAGCTTTGAGCTTGTCTACATCGGAGATCCCGATTTTCTTCCCGGCTGATGTTAGCAGATTCTCTTTTTTAAGACCGGAAATTACCCTAATCACCTGCTCGTCGGTAGTACCGGCAAAATCTGCTATTTCTTTTCGAGACAGTTGTAAAGTGAGCAGTCCATCCTGCTGACCAAACTTTCTGTTGATGTATAAAATCGCATCGATTACTTTCTCCCTCACCGTCATCTGAGCGAACTTCTTTACCTTCGATTCACTCTTGTTGAGTTCTTCCGAATAGAAAAGCATGAAGTCATAAGTGAGGGACGGAATGTTCTGCATCATCTCTTCCAACACCTGCGTCGAAAAGTTACAAATCACCGTGTTTTCCAGCGTAACCGCGTTGATCTGATAATAATTGTTGGCACCAAAACCTCTATGGCCAATGATTTCTCCATTACCGACAAACCTGATGATTTGTTCTCTGCCATTAATCCCCGTTTTGGCAATCCTGGCCTTGCCCCGATACAGAAAAAACAGTCCATAGACCGGTGATCCTTCGATGATGAAATTCTGAGATTTCTTGCAGGAGATCGTGACCTTCTTTTCCAGATACTTTTCCATTCCCTCCTTCGAGGCGTTCTTCCTGATCAGGCAGTTCAGGTTTTCGCAGGTCTGGCAATCTGGTTTAAGTCCGGTCATTTAATAATTATTGTTAAAGGAAACCCGTTGTATTTCGCTACAAGGTTAGCTGCTCTTTGATGGCAGGATTACTATCAACCGCCCTGAGTAATTCCGCTACATTTTTGACGCCTAGTTTTTTCATGATATTGAATCTGTGCGTCTCAACTGTTCTCACACTTTTCCCTAATTCCGAAGCAATATCTGCATTGGATATCCCCACATAAATCTTAGAAAGTATCTGGCTCTCACGCTTCGTCAACACCTTAGCACCGCTTTCACCTCCTGCACGCTGAGGTACTTTTTTCGTCTTGGCACTGAGGTAGGAGTTAACGAGTATGTTAGAAATATCTCCGCTAAAGTACTTCTGCCCTGACATCACCACATCAATGGCTTTGACAAACTCCGGCTTACTAGTATCCTTCAGCAAATAGCCGTCTGCACCGAATTCAACCGATTTCATGATGTATTCTTCGTCTTCATGCATCGACAAAACCAAAATCTTCACGTTAGGAAATTGCTCTTTTACAGCCTGTGTAGTCTGTAAACCATCCATCCCCGGCATCCTGATATCGGTAATCAGCAGATCGGGTTGAGTATCTCCAATTCTCTCAATGGCTTCTACCCCATCAGAAGCTTCTGCTACTACCTGGATATTGCCATCGTCTTCCAGAAGAATCTTAATTCCTTTTCTTACTAACTCGTGATCGTCGGCCAATACTGCATTAATCATTTTTACGTAGTTTAACGGTTATTCCAATGGTAAACTTACACAAATTTTCGTACCGCTATTTACCGCGGTTTCTATTTCCATCTCTGCATTGATGAATGCTGCTCTTTCTTTCATATTAAAAATTCCATGCCCCGAACTTTTAAAATGTCCCTTTTGTGATAAACTATCCAAGTCAAAACCCTTCCCGTTGTCTTCAATTGATATTTTTAGTGAATTTAATGTATGTTCAAAACTGACGTGAATGGTCTTCGCTTTGGAATACTTAATCGAATTGTTGACCGCTTCCTGAATAATCCGGTAGAGATTACTTTCTACGTGATTTTCCAATCTGTTGATAAAACTGGATTTATTCTCAAAAACCACCGTAGTATTACTGAGTTTACTCACCTCCAGACAAAATCGCTTCACTGCCGGCACGATTCCAAAATCAGCCAGGTTTGTAGGGATCAGGTTGAATGAAATCCGCCTTATTTCCTGTATCACCCTTTTCAGTAGGTATTTCGTGTCATCAAACCTTTTTCGGTTATGAATCGGTTCCGTGGGTACATTTACTGCCTCAACGCTCATTTTCAATGCTGAGAGCATTTGCCCCACCCCGTCGTGTAGTTCGCGGGCCAGCCTTTTCCGTTCTTCTTCCTGTCCTTCTAATATCAGTACCGATCTGTATTGCTGTTCTTTTACCTTTCGGGCGATTTTATCGCTGTTTATCTCCCGTGAAATCATCTTCGCTTCTTTGACTTCTGTGATATCACGACCAATGATCTTTACTTCGTCCCTGTCAGTCAATGGTACCAAAAACAAGTCGAGCCAGACAAAATCACCTTCATCATTGATTAGTTTCAGCTCGCCATTCCAGTTACTGCCATTTTCAATCTTGTTGAACAGCCCCGCAATGAAATCATCCGCATAGTCATTTGATTTGAGTAACTCATGAAATGTGATTGCGGTCTCAACACCCAAAATCTTATAAACCTCATTTTTATCGGAAAGGAACGTGCCATCGGATTTGATATTGGCCAGCAGTCTGGCTGATTCAGGTTTTACATCAACAGACTCAAGGTCCTGGTACGATTTGACCAGTTCGTCATAGAGTTTACTCATCTCTTTGGCCATTTGATTTGATGATTTTTCCGATTTTGTCAATTCCTCGATTGTTGCTGAAACATTTTTTGCAATCGGCCTGAAAATAAATAGCAACTCCAATACAATGATTCCCATCGATATGATGAATAGTATCAATTCAATGCGACTCAACAGCGATACTTTCTGCTTGGCTTCATCATCATACTGAAAAACGATCCTGTCCATATTGATCAAAAATGCGTGTTCATGATCCAGAATCTGATCAATATTTCTCTCGAAACTGGCAGAGTCACCTTCAACTCTATAAGTCGAAATAATTGTTTTGGCATTGTCAACTATTTCATTGTGATGGGATTGAATTCCGGAAAACATACTTTTGACAGTATCGGAGTTTCTTCCTTTCAAACCCAATTCCTTATCGCCGTTGAGGAGTCCCTGATGAGATTTTGTAAAAAGTGTGATCGTACTGTCGAGCTGATCAACAAGTTGTGTTTCGGGACTATTTTGTATTTTCAATATCAGCTTACTGATTTTCTGGCTGAGCATTCTCTGCCGACCTGCCACGTTAATCACCCTTGAATCGTCCTCCTGATTTCCAATGAACCTTTGCACAAGCGACTGACTGGTGATGATACTTAGGGCGATTCCCAGTAGGGCTATGAGGTAGAGTAATCCTAATCTTTTGAATCTGGTGCTACGCATGCAATAAATATCATTGAAATCTGCGGTTTAATCAAAGGTTGAGATGAAACTTGATGAGTTGAAACAAATCCGACCTTCATTTAATCAACCGGATCCGGCGTATGCTTAGGGAAAATTCATAATTCATAATTCATAATTCATAATTCATAATTCAATGCCGTTAAGTTAGTGTATATCTGCTTGATTTTTAGTAACTTATAGATGTGAAAAAGAAACCC
>JBCBHL010000407.1:0-6490 GCA_038525605.1 Bacteroidota bacterium | reverse complement strand
CAGCGAATGGGCCTTTGGGTTGCTATTTACTAAAAAACAGAGTGCTCGATGCACCTACAGGGCAATTGAGTATCATCAGTGAGCAAGGATTTGAAATGGGCAGACCGAGTATCATTCATATTGATATAAAAGGCCGGCCTGATAAAATTACAGAAGTTCAAATTTCCGGAGAAAGCGTATTGGTTGGAAAAGGTCAAATATTTTTGGATAGATAAGCGTCAGCAAATTACAAAAGTGCAGCGTCATGAAATCATCCAGAAAAAAAATTCCGAAACCTGATGAAAGATCAATTATTGCTCAATGCAGATTATCAAACATTCCGGTTGAAGATCGGGTCAGTATCCTGACGCCAT
Organism: Bacteroidota bacterium; assembly: GCA_038525605.1. Lineage (GTDB taxonomy): Bacteria > Bacteroidota > Bacteroidia > Cytophagales > Cyclobacteriaceae > JANSWY01. Next base: position 6,137 of record JBCBHL010000407.1, on the reverse strand, counting down.
TCTGGACATATTTTATCGTTCGCAAGAAAAGCTGGAGATTCGAGAATGAAAATATCTCGCATATTTCCGTTGGGCATCATCGATTGATGGGTCCTCTGATCATTGGAGGTTTGATCGCGTGCTTTTCTATCATTCTAATCTCAAGAAACGAATTTGATCCATTTGTACTCCTCACCATATTCGTTGCAGGATTGGTGCTGTTGTATCACGGGTGGCTGGGGTCTCCGGCAATCACTGTGAAAGAGAAAAATGACACAACAGTAATTTATGTCAAAGAAATACCCACGGCCTTTAGATCATTTTTAAATTTCCACAGAAACTACCTTAACAAAAGTAATGAAGCGATGAGCATATTTCACATAGCCAGCAGAAAAGACTGGGAAAAGTCACAATCAGAATATGAGCACGGTTCACTCAAAACAGAGAACTTCATACACGCCTCCACCAGGAACCAGGTTATCCCCACTTTTTCAAAGCATTTTCCCGATGAAGGTGATTTTGCTTTGTTGGAAATAGAAATTCCAAAACTTACCAATGAGGTGAAGTATGAGTATATCTCTGAAAGAGATGAACTGTTTCCACATATCTATGGTACTATCAATAAATCAGCGGTAAGCAGGGCCTTCTCTTTTAAAAATGCTGCTGAATTGAAAAGTATCATGTTGAAATTATAAATCTGATTTTCCGGGAAATGGGGTGATTAATTCCGTTTAAGTATCCCGATGATTCTAGAAAGAGAAGTTTACCGTCATTGAACTAGAAAACAGTAAGCGGAAAAGCAAAGTTTTTAATTGCATAATCTGGGTTTAAGACTAAATGATTAAATTGTGCGACAATTTCAAAAATAATATATGACTTTACGGGGCAATCGAAAAAATAAGATCAAATACACAGAGGTGGTCCCAAGCATGGAGAAATGGCCAATTGTGCAACTTTCTAAAAACAGGAAAGCTTTTGTAGAATTAGTCTCCAATGCCACTATTCAAAATATCCACGAAAACGAAAAAAAAAGATCTTTACGGGAAGACCTTGAAATGACCGTTTACCGGGAAAAGCTCAGAGTACGGGGCAATCCGTGGAAAGTAGACCCGGAAGATGATAGGCCTTTCTGGAAAAAAGTTCAGCATAGACTGGTTGATTATCAATCTTTGGAAAAAGAAGAAGCTGTAAAAGCTGAGGAAAAACTGCTGAAGGAAATTGTAGACAGATACTCAGAAGAGATAGCGGGAAATTTCAAAAAGTCATCATATCGCTTTGCTAAAAAATTTGTTGCATTTGGTTTTGCAAGGTTATTAAATGCCGCCAGGGTGAAAGGTGTACTGGCACTATTTAGTAAACAGCTGGATCTCGATGATAAGGTAAATATTATCGGTTATCCGGAGCATATCAGGAAACTAGCCAAAAAAGGTACGGTAGTCATGGTACCTACCCATTTCAGCAACATCGATTCTATACTGGTTGGCTGGGTTATTCAATTTCTGGGCCTTCCACCATTCATTTACGGGGCTGGCCTCAACCTATTTAACATCAAAATAATTGCCTATTTCATCAACAGCCTGGGTGCTTACAAGGTCGACCGGAGAAAGAAAAACCCAATTTACCTGGAGGCTTTAAAGACCTACAGCACAGAAGCATTGCGAAAAGGATGTCACAGCTTGTTTTTTCCCGGAGGCACACGATCCAGATCAGGCAAAATTGAAAAAGCACTCAAGCTTGGCCTGTTGAGTACCACGATAGAAGCACAACGACTCAACTACCAACATGAAGGTAACAAAGGTGGTAAAATATTCATTGTTCCTGTAGTGCTGAACTATCATTTTACCCTGGAAGCGCCATCTCTGATCAATGACTATCTGAAAATAAAAGGTCAGGAGCGATATTATGTAGAAAACGACGAATATTCTTCTTCTTACAAAATTGCTACCTTTCTAATCAAGTTCTTCACCAAAGGTTCCAACATCTCCGTGACACTCGGTAAAGGGATGGATGTTTTGGGCAATTATGTTGATGACGAAGGCAATAGCTACAATAGCCAGGGTAATCTAATCGACCCGATGGATTACTTCATCACCAATGGTAATATTACGGTTGATAAGCAGAGAGAGCAGGAATACGTGAGAATTTTGGGTAAGAGAATCATTGAAGAATATCACATACAAAATGAAGTGTTTGCCAGCCACCTGGTAGCATTCAGCGCCTTTAGAATGCTGATGAAAAGAAACCCAAAACTGGATCTCTACAGTTTGCTCAGGCTCCCTGAAGAAGACCTGATCCTGGATTATGAAGCGTTCAAAGAAGTATTTAAAAAGCTCAGAAAGAAACTGGTCAAACTCGAGAAAAAGGGAAAGGTAAGATTGGCAGAACACCTTACAAGAAAAGCTGATGATGCCATAAAACACGGTATTAAAAATGTGGGAATGTATCATGCTCGCCGGCCGATGGTGATCAATAAGGAAAAAGAGATAAGGATTCTCGACATGAATACATTATATTACTATCATAACAGAATGGAAGGTTATGCCCTTGAAAAATACATCTGAGGAGTCGAACACGCCAATACAGACTGTTGGAGTAATAGGAGCTGGTAGCTTTGGGACTGCGATCGCTAATATTTTAGCAGAAAAGAGCAAAGTTTTACTGTATTCAAGAAGTTCGGAAAAGGTGACAGAAATGAATTCCACCAGAACTTCAGCCGGACAAAACTTACATGATAACATAAAGGGTATAGATCAGCTGGAAGCTATTGCCAAACAGTGCAATGTTATTTTTCCTATCGTCCCTTCCGCAGGTTTTCGGGAGATGATCAGACAACTCGCCCCCTATTTAAAACCTTATCATATTCTAATTCACGGCACAAAAGGGCTGGATACCAATGTACCGGAAGGTGTAAAAATCAACGAGTTTAATCCCTTGTCCAGGGAGTATGTCAAAACCATGAGCGAAGTGATCATGGAAGAAAGCTCTGTTCTGAGGGTAGGATGTCTGGCTGGGCCCAACCTGGCCAAAGAAATCGCCGCTCAGCAACCAGCAGCTTCTGTTGTTGCCAGTCACTTTGATGAAGTCACCCAAATAGGGCAAAAACTATTGAGAAACGAAAGGTTTCTCATCTATGGCAGCAGCGACCTCATTGGTATAGAGCTATGTGGCGTTTTAAAGAACATCATCGCCATCGGTTCAGGTGCAATTGCCGGTTTAGGTCTTGGCGAAAATGCAAAGTCCTTACTCATCAGCCGAGGAATCGTAGAAATGGTACAAATTGGAAAATCCCTGGGAGGTAATGCCGAAGCATTTCTCGGATTAGCTGGAATTGGTGACCTGGTTGCTACTTGTAGCAGTAGCCTTAGCAGAAATTACACGGTAGGTTTCAGGCTGGCAAAAGGAGAAACGCTGGAAGAAATTCTGGAATCTATGGATGAAGTTGCAGAAGGTGTAAAAACCATTGATATCATCAATACACTTTCAAAAACATACAAAGTCCGGTGTCCTATCACCGAGTCACTTTATAAAATCATCCACAAGGAAATGACCGTGGAAGATGCACATAATTTCCTAATGAAATTCCCCTTCAGAGCAGAAATCGACTTCTTATAAAAATCCTGATCAATGTGATAGCCTCATGGTCAGGGAAAAAGAAACTGACAGTAACCCCGTCTTGAGGCCTGTAAACGAGAAAACCCCAATGTATTCATCGGGATTTTCCGTAACTAAATAATTAGTAATTGAACATTCTTCATACAATCAGACAGCTACTATCATGTAGAAGCATAAACAATTGCAGTAATGAGAGGCCCGCTAACTGCCGAATAAAACCCAACGGCTGCCTCATGTAGCCAATCAATACCATCGTCATCACTTGATGATGTAGAACCACTCGATGTAGCTGAGCCGTTATTATTTGAAGATTTCGCGTCTTTTTTATTCAAATAATTCCTGTCAAGTCCGCCCTTTAGTTCTGCTAGTTCTTCTCTAGTTAACACTTTCATACTTCTAATTTTTAATGTAAAAAATTTTATTTCGACCATATATTGCCTAACCTCAAAAAGGTAAACATATTAAGGTGAGATTATTTGATAGAGAAACGTAGAGAGATCCTGATGAAAGCCATCATCAAAAAAGTAATGTAGATAAACAATGCCTAAGGGGCTTATAAAAGCTGACTAATAGATACCAGATTGCTGATGAGTTGTTTCAGAAGTTGCGTTTTTACAAAATCTGTATCAAAGATGAGAAAAGGTGATTATTGTGATCGAAGTTAGTTGCTATACTTACTGGATGCCCTGTCCGAGTAGTTGAAAATTTTTCTGGTCACGAAGTTATAAACAGGTTTAAATCCGTAACGCCAGAATTTGTTGAGCGAAGACCTTCTGTTTTTCAATACAGCCTCTTCTTCTGAAAGTTTGTCGACGCAGTACCGTTTTTTGTTTTTTAAGGTATGCCTGATGTCTTCAAAACTGAGTCTCTTGAAAAAATAATTCTTTTGATGAGACATGTGCATCGCTAGCTGAAAATCAATTATCCCAGGCTCACCGTTTTTCAAAACAATCCAATTTTCAGGTTTTTCCAGATCATTATGAATAACGCCTAATGCGTGCATTCTGCTGATTACGTCAAGCGCAATTTCATAGAATCTCGATGTTTGCTTGCCTGCATCAACGAGAGGCACGCCATCCATATAGGAGCGGATAAGCGTATTTCTGTCACTGTAAAGAAGTTTTGGCAAATGCTCACTATCAAGCGTATTTAGCCTTCTTAAAATATTTCTTTCACGTTTGGCCAGCCAACGTGCAATAGCATTAGCAGCAAAGTTACTTTTGTCCAACGACCTGACAATTACCTGCTGTCCCTGGTACATAGCAAGATCAGTTTTGCTGAAAGCGTCTATTTTAAGAGGCTTTATTATTTCAAACTCAGGTGCCTGCATTCGTTAAGTATCTGCCGGAAAATGGAAATACGATAAACACTGAAGCGATGAATTTGCCTCAGATTTAGAAAACTGCTTTTGCAGCTTATACCATATCTCTGTATAATACGAAAAACAACGCTGCTAGAGGAGTCGCCAATATTGATAAGAAGAATGTTTCAATGAAATCCTGCCCTTTGAATAAACCTAAAAAGCTTACTCCTACGGCACCAACGATGTATAATATAGTAATTACGGTAAACATATCTTTCTCTTAAAATTTATCTAATTAACTGTAAAGTAAACAGACTCTGAAAAATAAAACAAACTTAGTATGCTAATTTTCAGACCAACAGTCATTACTATCACTCGAATAGGAGGTGAAATCTCACTAAAATAAGAAAGGAACAGGGCACCTTAACTTTCTAACTTCTCTGGGAGGTTTAGGTTTCCCTAAATTAAAAGTATATGACCAGGAAACTTCATGAGCTCCTCCGCTTCCTATTCCTAAACCGGAAAGCGTGTAGTCGAAGCTGTAACCGAAACTCATATCATTTTTTTGAAAACCTACCATCATCACAAGAGATTCATTGTTTCCAAAACCTTCGAATTGCTTCACAGGAACCCCACGGTACCATACACCGAACAGGATGGGCTGTAAAGTCAGATACACACCCAAATCCAGCTGATCAAAATCCGCCTGTCCTCTGTAATTGAATGCAGGTGTGATACTTCTTTCCCTGCCACCGGTCTTGTTAACTGGCTTGCTGGTGAAGGTATTTAACGGTATTTTGTATCCCCCATGCAACGAGAACTTTCTTGGGAGAGGTGCGTCACCATCGATCAAAGATTGATTAGGTTCCGTAATATGATGAAATGAAATACCTACCCAGGCATTTTTACCAAACAATAATCCTCCAAGATTCACATCAAAAAAACGAGCACTCAAATTAGAGATCGGTTCCCCTGTCGGATTGATGACCTGACCTGTATTTGCATCGAATTGATCACCAAAAGTGAGCTGAGAAAAATCAACGTCTCTCCAGAAATGACTTACTTGTACAGCAGGCCTGAATGCCCAATCATAATTTAGATACAGCTGATAAGCATAAGAAAAGCTCATAGAGGTAGAACTGAGTCCTGCAAAACCTTCCTGATCATTGGTGATGATAAACCCAACACTACTGTTATATTCTTCAAAATTATAATCAATGTAGGCCGAAGCAGTCTCAAATCC
>JBCBHL010000406.1:0-6503 GCA_038525605.1 Bacteroidota bacterium | reverse complement strand
TTTTTATATCCTGAATGTCTGTGGTGAATAGTGCATTCAAGATATAAAAATCTAAAAATAGATCACCGTAAATTTATTATAAACATACGCAGCTAACGGTATATGAATAATTTAATATTACAGCTTCTTGCTATCGGAATAAAAAAGGTGGAGCATAAAAAATATCGTTGACATCAGACAGTTTGACCTGACTCGCTTCAAGACCATCACGATAAAGTCAATTTTAACTATCCATTTATCATCTTAATATTCCCTTAACAATTGATTAAAGCCATTTATACTCATCAAATTTCTAATGCCTAATCTTCGATCTTAATCTAAATTAATTTTTTTCAATACCGTTATGCCTAACATTGCTTCAAACAATTAAACAAAGCGCTATTCATTTTTAAGAATTACGCTATTCTAAACAATTAATAAATAATACAATTATGAAAAATTTGCTAACCGCAATTGTTCTGTTTTGTATGGTCGTTTCGTGCGACTATCAAAATGAAAATGTTGAACCTGAAGTTGAATTAGTAACTCAGGAACTTGTTGACAATTTACTGCAATCTAAGGTTGTAGTAGATTATTACGCGACTGATCTGTATGTCAAGTCAAAGATAGAACTTGCCTATCAACAGCTGACCGAAGAAGAAGCTGATCAATTAAAACTGGAGATAATGACCCTTGTCGGTATGGGAGAAGCTGGTTTTGAAGAAATTGACAGGTTAATCGGTTTTGAAGAAAATACATTCTTTTCATTAATCGACAGTCACTCTGAAAATGCCAGATTGATTCTGGAAGAATTTCCCGTTTTGGCAGATTTGTCCACAGAGGATTTTGTACTTGTGGAAGATCAGCTAATGGAAAATGAGTTGTTTACAACAAAAATGCACATGTCCTTCAACGAAAAATTAAGCGTATCGAACGGAAGGACCGGTGAATGTATTGCTGCTTTATTTGGGTGTTCAATTTCTATTCTACACATAAGAGTACTTGAAAATATAGGTTGTCAGGCTGCATTTCCCGGGGTCTATATTCCTGGTGTGTCCTTGGTGAATGCCTGCACTGCCGCCATCATCGCAGCGGGTATCACAGACGTATTTGACTGTGGTATTACCGCCTCTCAGTGCTTTAGAAATGGAGATGCTGATGATGATAATGGTGGTGACCCAATCGATTTTCCTTGAACGGAGTTACAAGGCAAATTCGCACATTTTTTTTCACAAACGAATACAATTTCACAAAAAATTATATTATGAATAAGTTAATAAAGATAACTACGCTGGTTCTTCCCATACTTTCACTATTGTTTTTCTCTTGCGAGCCTGAAGAAGTGAGTACAGGAATAATTGATGAATCCGCTTCAATAGATCTGGAATCATATGATCATGCCATATACAATGGAACAGAATATACAATGCATGAAGTGTTATCAGACCAAGATTTGTTTGATGCCTATTCTAATGCGGCAGGATTTTCTGTCAAAGGCAGAACAATCACATTTTATGATCCGGAATCAAATATTACTGCTACCAGCTTAATAGAGAAAGTCAGAACCGAGCAAAGCCCGGACAATAACGCAGTGGCAGTAGTAGTACTGTATGCAGATACATACTTGCAAGGGAGATTCTTTTTCGAGGAGGTTTTTTATGATGACCCTCATAGCAACAGCACCACCAGACACAAAAGAAACATTAACAGTGTCATGAATAATCAAACGACCAGCGTGGTAATGGTGGGGCAGCCTTCAGCCTATAGCAAGTCTTCTATCAGAGTGAAGTTTTATGATAATTCTAATCAAAGCAGATTCTTATTCTCACAAGAGTTGGCTCGCTCCACTTCTCCAATGTATTATGATGACGGACTGAGTTCAAGTAATAACAATAAGATATCCAGCCTCCAGGTGGAGTTCGTAAACTCAGGTAGTCATCCTGATCCCAGATAGTGATTACCATAGAAGATGATTCATTTGATGGTGATCAATGATATTATTAAAAATGTCTATCGATTATTGATTTACCAGAAGGATTCAATTTGAATGCTTTGAGAAATGAAAGACGAATTTGATATTCGTCTTTCATTTACATTAATTACACCTTTCAAAGTATGTTCTATTGCCAATTGCTTATTTAAACCGCTATCGAAGCAACACATTCGACAAAATTGGAAGAATCATGGATCTGGTAGAAATTAACAACATAAAATATGGTTTTGTCAAAGACTACAAGGATGACGACAGCCTGAGAACCAGTTTCAACCAATTAACGCAAAGCATCTTTCACTTCAGTTTGGAAAACTGGTATCAATCCGGTAATTGGAAAAGCTACTACATTCCCTATTCTCTTACATATCAGGATGAGGTTGTTTCGAACGTGTCAATCAATCGACTGTCTTTTTCAATTGACCAGTCCATTATGACGGGCATTCAGATAGGTACTGTCATGACACATGAAAATTTCCGCAATAAAGGGCTGAATCAATTTTTACTGGAACAGATTCTCACCGAATGGAAAGAACAATGTGATTTCATTTACCTGTTTGCCAACGATACTGTTCTCGATTTCTACCCAAAATTCAATTTTGTCAAAACAGAAGAATATCAGGCTTCAAAAATGATCACCCCATCTCCTGCTGATGCGGCCATGAAAAAACTCAATACTGAAACGGAAGAAGACGCAGCGTTGCTACTTCAGACAATAGAAAAGTCAAAGCCAATCTCCAGAATAGCGATGCTGAACAACCCTTCCCTGATCATGTTTTATTGTACCTCATTTATGAAGGATCTGGTTTACTATGTGGAGAAATTCAAATCCATCGTTCTGGTACACTTTGAAGGTGAAACAATGCATCTATTGGATGTATTCTCTGAAGAACATATCGATTTGGAGAGCTTAATTGAAGCCATCGCCGATGAAAACATTCATCAAGTAGTATTAGGTTTCACGCCACTGAAGGACAACAACTATGAAAAAAACAAGGTAACGGGAGCAGATACCTTATTCATACTGAAAGGCCAAAACACTTTCATGGACGGCAGAAAATGGATGTTTCCCGAATTATCTCATGCCTAAATATCAATTCAAACTCCTTTGACCTTCGATTGTAAGGAGGAATTTTAATGCTGAGCATTCAGTTTATTGGAGTAAATTTTGATCCAAAAGAATTTTCCAATTCTTCGATAAAAACTCAATGGAATAGCAAAAAAGCACTTTTGTCCACAGTATTGTCGTTGTCTAAATTCGACTGATGACAATCAAATACCCTAAATTCATTCCATCGATAAACCAATCAATGAAATTCTATGAGAGTATTACTGTTTTTATGCCTAACTCTATCCATTTCAGCAGCTATTCAGGCACAAACTACTGTAACTGATGAGTCCTTAAACTGGCCTGGAACCGCCAAAGGCTCCACACATGAGCTGGCTATGACGGACGAATATGTATATGTAACAGGCCAGAACATGCATGCTGTTGCTAAAGTGAGTTATGATGGGAAAATCCTGCATTATCCAATGCCAGACAGCAGTGGCCCTCACGGCATCATTTTCGATAAATACGGTAGACTCTGGGTATCGCTGGAGTTTCACAACCAGGTCGTACAGTTGGATAAAAAAGGTAAAATTATCCAAACGATAGACGTAAATATGAATATTCCCGGCTCCAGACCTATTGGAACAGCGCCACATGGTCTTGGACTTGATGCTGACGGAGAAACAATCTGGTTTACCGGTAAAAGAACCAGCACTGTCGGTAAAATCAATCCGGACGGTACTATTGAACATTTTGAGTTGAAGACGCTTGGAGCAGTACCCATTTATCTGCATGCCGGGCCGGATGGCAATATGTGGGGAACCGAATTAGTCGGCAATAATATCCTCAAAGTAACCCCTTCCGGCAAGGTATCGGAATATGCAATTCCCACTAACAATAGCAGACCGATAGCCATCAAACCGGGCCCCAACGGCATATACATGTGGTTTACGGAAGAAGCAGGACACCGGATAGGCAGAGTAGATATGCAGGGAAATATTGTTGAATTTCAGGTTAGAAACTTCAATGGCAATGAAATTCTGGCCGGACTTGCCTTTGACCAATATGGGAATTTATGGACTCAATCTTATGTCGATCAAAATAACCCCACCCCTGCCGGTACGGATTACATCGTAAAAATTGATAAAGCCATTCTTACAACGGACGACACCGATTTGTCCGATATCCAAGTAGATTACTATGCGGTTCCTACCACCAAAACCGTGATGCACCGGATCAAAGAAGGCAAGGATGGCAACATTTATTTCACAGAATTAAAACAGGACAAATTAGGTAAGGTGGTAGTATCATCTAACAAAAAGTAAAAATCTACTCCTTCACGATTGATCAGACAAAAAAGTTGTTGATTCTCTTTTTTCGAAATAGTTAGAACGAACTAAATCCACTCATTCCCTATTTCAAAACAGTGAGAAGGTTTTCAGCTGTCAATTTTGTCAATTCAAATATGCAGGAGTTAAAAAAATTCAGATTCAGGCATTTCAGAATCGCAGGAGCTAAAAAAACTTTTGATTCGGGCATTTCAAAGTTGTTTCAACTAAAAAAATACTTTATTTACGTATTTCAAATCTGTGAGAAAGAAAAAAACTGTCGATTTGGACATTTCAAAGTTGCAAGAGCTAAAAAAACCGTTGATTCGGACATTTCATAGTTATTTCAACTAAAAAAATACTTTATTTACATATTTCACTTTTGCAACAACTTTTTAAATAAGTTATTTGCTTATTTCGATACAGAAAAGTGTAAATAAAGTATCAATTTGAGCATATCACGTCTTATTTTACCAATATTTTTTGTTTCTTAACCGTTCCATCAGCGTATCTGATTTGTAATACGTGAAGTCCTTTACTCAATTCATTGGTAGAAATCTTCAGATGGTCTTTTCCTTCTGTTTCTAAACCCTTGTTCAGCGTAATGGTAGTTGATCTATTTGCTAATGAAATTAACTCTATTCTTTTTATGTCGCCTGTGATATCGGTAACATTCAGCATTTGTCCGGCGGAAATTTTGCTAGGGTAAACTTTTGCCCTGGCAGAAAGATTAAAGTTTAAAATGGGTGGGGCACCTGAGTCCAGACAAGATAATTCTACAACTTTTTCATCAGAAGTCCCACAAGCATTCCTGCAGGTAATAGTCAAATACCCGGCAAATAACGTGGCATTTTCACACTGAAGCTTAACGGACTTTTGATGAGTAGTAATTGATCTTGATTGATTATTGACAAAACTATAGTTTAAATTATCGTCCAGAGCATAGGTATATGAAAAAGCCGATGGATCTGATGTAACATTCACAGTATTTGGGAGGGATGGATTATTTGCCGCGTCCAGCGTAATTAAAGAGATAGAATTGACAACAGGTCTTGGTATATTTTGTGTAATAGGGGCACTTGCACCTGAAAAATTAATACTGAGACATCCTGTCCTTATTCCTATCACTGAAGCTGTGATGCTACAACTACCGGCATTGGGAGCCACTCTTATTTTGTCTGCATATGCATCGCCTAATATACTTCCTCCCGTAATTGTCCATTTAAACGAAGTAGCATTGTTCGATTCTGCAACGAACTCGGCAATGTTTCTCGAGCGACTAGATGTGACTGTTGGTATTCCGGGAGTCAGATTCATAGGAGAAACTGCAACGTTTAGTGAAGCACTTACCGTACTTGCGAAATCAGTAGTACATTCACGCTGGCCTGTAATAGGATTAATAACCTCAGAAAATATCAAATACGTAATAGAAATCCGCCCATTTTGGGTAATCGGGGAATTGTTTGATGGCCAATCCACGCTAAAAGTGTTATTAGTAACGGTAAATGACCTGCTAAACGATAACCCCGGAACTGAAACGACAATATCATATACAGGAATTAAACAATGGCTGGAAGTTGGTGTAATGGTGTACATTGCGCTCTCACCGCTACATACTATTGATGGTCCGCTGACGGTCGTAGCTTTCAATTGATAAAAGCCAGCAATGAAAATGATGATTAGTAAATATATTTTTCTCCAATAGTGTCCTAAACATTCTAGTCATCATCCGTTATTCAATTAGTTGTCACGATTAAGCATGAATTTATGAGTATTCTGTAAACAAATCTCCCTGTCTTGATAGGTTTTGTATAGGTTCAGTGTTTTCAAATGGTTTATCAAGCCATCTTTTTAGATCAATTTTCACAAAAAGGTTGAGACGTATGAATGCTACTAGATTTGATAGTCTCCAATCATATTTACCTATTTTCTGTAGAAATTTCAAGATCAATATTGTAATAAGGGCAGTCCAAATCTGGATCATGACTGCATTATGACTAGTGCCTATAAATGATTTGATATGAAGCAAGCTCTTTATTTCTCTAAAGAAGATTTCTATCTGCCATCGACTCTTGTACAGCTCTGATATTGTATTTGCTGTCCAAGACATTTGATTGGTGATCAGTTCAATGGTTTGCTGATTATCTTCATCCCA
>JBCBHL010000405.1:0-6520 GCA_038525605.1 Bacteroidota bacterium | reverse complement strand
AGGAGGGTTTTGTCTATATTTTCACATTATGAACGTACGCTTATCAGCAGAACAAACCCACCGCCGTTACACTATGGTGGGCAATGAAATAAAAATCCTCCTTCACTGAAGTTTCGGCGGGTAAAAGATGAAATCCACCTTCACTGAAGTTTGGAGGGTAAAATCCTCCTTCACTAAAGTTATGGAGGATAAAAGATACTATCTTATCCGCCGTAGCTTCATGCGTAGGTGGAGATGTTAGACATTTGTCGATCGCTTAGCATGATTGCTTTGACTCTATAGATAAGTGTTCTCAACGTTACTGAACTCTGCATGATGTAGTAAAAATGATAATATACTTTTTATGTTTGTCGACCTTGCCCACAGTGTCAGGAGAAGTAATATTCCCTGCTGAAAGAAGACCTTCTATGTGTAAGATCACTTCGCTACGCTCGTGATGACGAACAATCCTTGTTGTGTGCATTCCATGTACGTCATTACCACCTTTCGCCGGAGGCTACAGGTGGCAAGGCCAACTTACGCCTTAGGGATACAGGTGGCAAGGCCTGCCTTCGCCAGCTACGGCCTTCGAGGAAAGCTTCGGCTCACGATGTAAGATTGTTTCTCCCGACAGCTTGTCGGGATCACCTTTGGCCTTTGAAGCTTTAGCGAAGAAGGCAATGACGTTAAAGTATCGTTGTGTGGATGACCACCAGGCGTTGCGGATCCTGCGTGAAGGATAGTAGCAAGCTACCCTGTAGCGCGGATAGCCTGGTGCTGATTTGCGTAGCTTATCAGCACACGCCCTCATTTTTAAAGTCTTTGCTTACATTGTTTTTTTGGTAGTGTTCAAAAGAACGTCAGAAAAGCTATGAAAGCTTTGAAATATGAAATGTGTAGCAAATGCTACACTTAGTGAAAAATTCCGCCTTGTCCGATATAATCCATCGTAACTTTAGTGTAGATGGACTGGCGGAGTGTGATGTGCTTTGCAAGGTCTGGCGGAATGGAATTATACTCATAAATGGGTATTTACTTTTATCGGAAGAATCCATTCTTTTGATCATAGGACAATCGTATTCCATTTAACATGATGGCTATGTGTAAGGGTGCCTGCGCTCATGATAGAATCCTGATAATTATAGGGATTCGAACCCGAATGGGGCTAGTACTTCGGGCTGGCGAGTAATGATAGCGTGTAAAAGCGCCCGAATAATACTACGCCACATGATTAGCCCCGTGCTACTGGTGCAGGCAATCGTACCTATGTGAATGCGAATCAATTACTTACTAACCAAAAAACTTTTTACATGAAACTATTAGCTTATTTATTATTATTAGTCAGCCCAATGCTGACTTTTGCACAGGATACCTTGCTGGTAAAGGAGGAACTTACTACCTCCGTAGGTACTTTTTTTGGACAGGATTTTCACCCCGGTGACGTGAACGGTGATGGCTGGGTGGATCTGATCGTCGGGCAGCCTCGATCTACCCCTCAGCATCATGGTGCTATTCATATCTTTCATGGTAGCAGCTCTGGGTTTTCTCTACATGAGAAGCGGGATTATCCTTACAATTACTCCGGCTATGGCCATGCTGTGGCTGCTGCAGATATCAACAATGATGGTTTTGATGATGTGATCGTAGGGGCTCCCTGGGATGATTATGGCAATCCTGCAGGTCCTCATGCCACTGATCAGTTTAGTGGCGGTGCTATCTACATATACCTGGGAGACAATACTGGCCTGAAAACCGAGGTGAATTTTTCTCATCACTTTCAATGGAGAGATCATTTTTATGGTGCAAATGTTTCTGCTGCGGGTGATGTAAACGGTGATGGGAAAGATGAATTCCTGGTTTCGACCCAGGGTGCCTGGGTGAATGGCCTGTCTTCTGTTGGCTCTCTATCGCTATTTTACGGAACATCTTTGGGATATCGCTATACCCGAACTACTGGATTGGCTGGCAGTGTCACGGGAGAACTTTTCAGTCGGGGTAATGCTTCTCTGGGAGACATCAATGGTGACGGCTATGGAGATATTGTGAGTGGTGGAAAAAAGAGAATCCATGTATTTCTGGGTGCCAGTCCCTTCATTGATACTGACCCTCACTGGACTTATGAGTCGCCGTCTTTGTCATCTGACATACTACTGGTGGATGGAATAGGTGATGTGAACGGTGATGGTTATGACGACATGGTGTATCAGAACGCAAGTAATGAATATCATGTAGTGCATGGTTCGGCCAGTGGTTTTCAGACCAGTTCTGATTGGGAATTAAGTGAGGTAACAGCTTATCCACACAGTACGGCGAACCTCTTAACGGGCATTGGTGACTGGAATAATGATGGATATGATGATGTGATTGTGGGTGGTGGTACTCAATATGCGTACATTGTCAACGGAACATCATCGGGATTGGACAGTACAATTACGATGGTGTTAACCAATGAAGATGGTTTCAATTTTTCTCATGTTGCTTTTGGTTTGGGCGATGATGACGGGGATGGTGTGATTGATATGGCGATAGCAGCGAGGGATCACAATGCAGTTTACATTTATGAATTATCCGCTGATTTGATTGTTGCTGACTGGTCTGTGGAAGGTAATCAGGTTGGGTCCCGAATGGGGAATGCTGTGGCTTCTGCAGGTGATGTAAATGGTGATGGTATTGAAGACTTCATCGTAGGGGATTATCAGCGAGATCAGGGGTTTGTGAATAATGGGAAAGCATTGGTTTACCTGGGAACTAATAGCGGATTGCAAACTACCGCCGTCTGGAGTGATATTGGAGTCCAGCACAATGATTCTTTTGGAAATAGTGTAAATAGTGCTGGTGATGTGAACAAGGATGGTTACGATGACATCATCATCGGATCCTTTGGGCATGATGAGCCGGGGATTGGTAACGCCGGACAAGCCTCCCTATATTATGGCAGCAGCTCAGGTGTTGATGCTAATCCTGCTTATCAATTAACAAGTGATCAATCACAGGCTTTTTTAGGAATAGATGCCACCGGAGTAGGCGATATCAATGGTGACGGTAATCCTGATGTGGCAGTGTCGGCCTACCTCTATGACAAAGGCGAAACGGACGAAGGAGTAGTTTTTGTATACTATGGAACAGGCAGCGGTATCGATACGGCGAACCCTGATACTCTTGAAATTGATCAGGCAGGTGCGTGGTTTGGCAGAAGCATTTCCAAAGTGGGGGACGTGAACCTGGATGGATTTGATGATCTACTGATTGGAGCCCCTAAATATGATGAGAACTACACTGATGAAGGGGGTGCTTTCTTATTTATGGGGAATACAACAGGAATCACTGATACTGCCTCGTGGAGTTACTTTAGTGGTGAAGCAAATGCAGTTTTGGGCTTTGATCTTGATGGATCGGGTGATTACAATAATGATGGTTACATTGATTTGGCAATTGGTGCTTTTGGAATGAATAATCCTGGTAACCGAGAAGGCAGAGTTTTTGTGTTTTACGGGGATTCTACTGGCTTTTCTAACCTGCCTGATTTTGAAGTGGCTTCCTCCGGTACTATTGGAGCGGTGGGTAAGAGCTTGCGAAATGTTGGTGATGCCAACGGCGATGGATATGATGATTTGCTGATAGGAGCGGAAGCGACGAATTCAGGAGCTGGTGCAAGCTTTTTGTATCTGGGGGGAGCTAACGGACTTAATACAGCTACTGGATGGGAGGTCTTTTCACCACAGACAGGTGGTAATTTCGGTAGCTCAGTAGCAGGAGGGGACTGGAACAATGATGGTCTCAGCGATCTGGCTGGTGGTGCGGACCGATACACGCATGGACAGACCGACGAAGGAGGGGTGTTTGTCTATTATAGTGAAGATACGGTCAGTGTAGCTTTCAGACCGGGCAGGGTTTTGTCTATTGATGATGTGTCTTCGCCAAACTTACAGGTATTCCCTAATCCCACGAGTGGTTTGATTAAGATCAATTCGGGAGATGCGAGGATCACTTCCGTGAAACTGATCTCACTCAATGGTGCTGAACTGGACAGGTGGCATTATGATGTTCCGGTAGATTCGGATGAGCTTGATGTTTCGAAGCTTACTGATAAATTGGGGCTTTTACTGGTGACGCTGGAAAATGGTGAGACTTATCGGGTGAAGGTTTTGAAGGAGTAGGTATTGGTAGATACTAGATACTAGATTTTAGACAATAGATAGATATCGCATCCACCGAAGCTTCATGCGTAGGTGGAGACAAAAGATAAAAGACAAAAGATCAAAGATTGTTTCCAATTGCGTCATTATCTGCTTACGCCGGAGGCTACAGCAGACAAGGCCACCTTACGACTTTGGGCTTCTGCAGACGTAGCGAGCAAATTCGTGTCATAGTACTTTAGTTGAGATACTTTATTTGCGAAGTAATCTTACGTATAGAAAGGTTTTACATATTGTTATCTATGCGATCTTACATTAATGCTTCGGCCTTCATGTAAGATTGTTTCTCCCGACAGTTTGTCGGGATCACCTTTGGCCTTTGAAGCTTTAGCGAAGAAGGCAATGACGTCAAATTTTCGAATGATCGTTCCATTTGCGTCATTACGATGAGATTAGTGTATTGTTATGTTTATAATTAAATACTATATCGAAGAAGTAATCTTACTTTTCAAAAGACTGCTTCTCCCGATGTACAAATTCATCTAAATGAATCGTATGGATTATCGGGATCGCAATGACGTGAATTTTGCGTCATTACGATGAGATTCGACTATTGGTTTTGACAAGTATCAGCATTACATCGAAGAAGTAATCTTACGTACAGAAAGGTTTTCCCAAATTGATCTGAGTCATATTCAAAATCTCTTTGGTGAAAACACCAAATAGGGCTTGGGAAGGTAGTGTTCAAAAAAACATCAGAAAAGCTATGAAAGCTTTGAAATATGAAAAGTGTAGCAAATGCTACACTTAGTGATGGATACACCAAATAGGGCATTAGATTTAACAAGGTGTACAACTTTACCAACCAATCTGATCGAGTTCTTGATCCAACTCATCCAGGGTGACGCTTTTGAAGTCAGTGATTTTTATTTTTCCTCCGCGAACTTTTGTATCCATAATAGCAATCTTTGCTGTTTTGTCATCATAGCTGATCGCTACTACATAAACTGCACTTCCCGATGGGATGTTGTCAAAACTGTAAACACCATTTGCAGGAGTCGAAGACATCACACTTTTCAGGTCTTTGAAAACCAACGAGATACTGGCATCCTGTAATTCCGGAATCTCAATCTGCATGTTGACTTTGAGACTATCGGCCATCTCATAAAACCGGTCGCAATTGATCCAGCCCAATCTGCTGACATTGAATACATAGCGCCCGATGCTATTGCCTGATCCTTCTTCGGTTACGGTTTCTTCTTTTACGCCCTGCTCTCTGAACCACTTTCTATATTTTGCTTTGTTTAGTCGTTTGTTTCCCGATACACCGATCAAATATCTTTTACCATGATCCACAGAACCTTTTACCGAACGCAGATCAAATGGAGGTGCTGATTCCAGTAACTTAACTGCTATAGTAACAGCATTTGCCGCATCTTTCATTTTGCTGCTATTTAAATAGGGATCGTTGCGAAGTTTATAATCATGCAGTTTGCCATTCTCATCAATCCTGATTTCAAAAAATACTCTCCAATAATTGTCGATGAACTCCTTTACATCTTCTCTGTTAGCATTGGCAGGGTCTTCAATAAATTGAATCAGGTTCTGATTCTTGCCTTTAAGCTGTATGTCAGACAAGCCCTCATCCACCCAGCTTATGTATTTGAAATGATAGTCATATAGTTCTTCGGGATACGAGGACATTCTTTCTGTTGTGAAATCTCCTGTAGTGGCGATGGAATCTCCACCGTAGTACTCATATTTGGTTGTGTCAGCTTCATTGGCTATTTCAATTTCATCCGCCGTAACCCAGGTGACTGTACCATCTTCCTGTTCTACCTCGTAAAATAACTCCATATCAGGTTGGTCATTATTTTTAGGAATGGAAACTTCTATGGTTTGATTTTCTTTGAGTATCAACTGCACACCGTTGGATGATGCTTCGATGTTGATCATTCCTCCGGTTTCTAACAGCTGACCATTGGAGGTGGTATGTAAATTATGTCCTAAAATGTGATTCACCGAGAATGCTTCTATCACACTGACTTTTACATTTCCTATGGGAGTGGATCCATCGACAAGTTGAAAGGCATTGGCTGGTATTTTGATGTTGCTGCCATTGTTGGCAACTAATAGCGTGTCTTTTTTCTGATCGATGAGGAAGGTGTCCGCTGCGGATTGGATTTCGGTGAGCACTTCCTGCAAGGAGGTGATTTTATTGGTATTGTCAGGGAGTTGATAGCAACCGAAGGTCACGTAAACAGTCAGCACCATGAGTATGAAATGATTTGATGATTGATTCATGTATTGAATATTTTGGTTTCTTAGATTTTACGTGACCTTCGGTTGCTATCAACTCCCTGACAATACCAATAAAATCACCTCCTTGCAGGAAGTGCTCACCG
>JBCBHL010000404.1:0-6532 GCA_038525605.1 Bacteroidota bacterium | reverse complement strand
CAGGACATCACCTTTCATTGTAGTTCCTGTAAGATTCAATGTAAATTGATGGCTGTCATTTATACTTTTAGTTTCATAGGTCAACACCCATTCGGAACCGAAGATTCGGGCGCTTTCAACATTTTCATAGGTGAATTCATTTTCACCTGTGGGAATCGCCGTAATGCGACCATCGAAGTGATGAAACCACGTTGTTACCTGGTAGCTAAACTTATTCTTAACCCCACTAATTGACCAATCCAGCTGATGGCTGTACTCAGGGTTTATATCCGGATTTCCCAGAAATGTACCACGTCCACCAAAAAATACACCAACAGCTTCCAGCTGCGTTGGATATCGGAAAAAACGACCTAATGACCAGGTTGAATTGATATAATCAGATAGCTTCAACGACAAATCAACACCTCCCGTAATGGCACTGAAAGTTCTCATTTGATCCTGATTTCCGATACTTGCAATATCCCACCGAAGGGATCCTGTAACTGATAGGTTTGAGAATTGGTGATCGATCATACCGAAAATTCCTCCCTGGTAATCCAATCGCTCAGCAATCAGTTCATTTTCAATAAATGTATTGTTGATGAAATTATCTTCACTATTAAGCTCTTCGAGGTTGCTATAATAGAGA
This sequence comes from Bacteroidota bacterium, assembly GCA_038525605.1. Taxonomy (GTDB): domain Bacteria; phylum Bacteroidota; class Bacteroidia; order Cytophagales; family Cyclobacteriaceae; genus JANSWY01. The sequence continues at coordinate 5,904 of JBCBHL010000404.1, read as the reverse complement.
TCAATTCCACTTTTAACAGAAGTAGAATTATCCAATTGAAAATCTACTGCTACTTCATAATCCAATGTGTTTTTAGTGTAAGTACGAATTCTCTCTACATTGATGTCGGTCATATCAGAATTGAAACTGCGAATTGACTGATCAGTTTGCAAAAGGAGTAGGGATGCTCTGTTTGTTAGTTTGATATTAGGTCGAATAGACGAGGTATGTTTAACAGTTGATTGAGAGTTATAATTGTTTTTAAAATTCCTCAGTTCCAACGGATTGTTCTGAAAACCTTGCGGTCGGTTCCAGTTACCATTATTCAATTGCTGAGAGATATCCCACAGATTTTTGTCATTCTTACCTTTGATCAGCAGTTTAAGAGACAAATTGTTTTGCTGATAAGATGAGTTGTTAACTGTAGTTCCGTCACCTGTTTTGTAATCTCCAGTATCTTGAAACCGTCCTGATATTCTTAGTTTCAATCTTTCCTTTTGAAAGCCTGTCATCATCCCAAGAATTCGATTTTGATTGTTGCTACTGTAAGCAGTATAGATGTGATGAATTGGTGATTTCATTTCTTCGAATTTATCCACGTCATTTAATTGGATGATTCCTCCCGATGATCCGCTCCCATAGATCACCTTTTCTGCACCATTGACGATCTTTATCTCGTCAATATCAGAAGGGTTGATATCCTCTGCAAAATAGCCTCCTTCAGGAGTCACACCGCTGCGCCGATTTCCGTTTTGTTCAACTCGTAATCTGTTTCCGTATTGACCTCTGTAAGTGATGGAATAATTGTTTGACTGCACCTTGAAGAAACCCGGTAATTGATTGAGTGCATCAGTGATATTAGGGTTTGTACCGGAAATCAGGTGTGAAGGAATGAGTGCTTTTTCGATGGTTTGGTTATCACCTGATATGATCACTTCTTTTAATTTTATCGTATCTGAAGTTTGTCCAAAAAGGGAAATGCCCGCAAAAAACATAATTGCGAGCATTGATAAACTTTTCAATAATTTCGAAAAGGGCTTCACTATTCGATCGCCGCAGCATCAAATTTCGCCCAGCGAATTCTAATATTTCCTCCGTTGGCCAACTCTACGAACTGAAACTTGTAATAGTCTGAATTCCTGTCCCTGATCAGATAAATCTCCTGTTCAGCTTCAGGTCTTCTGATTCCCTTGTCTCCAATGACCAGTTTTTTATATTCTTCCTTCAGTCTTTCTGCATCAGGTTTGCCGTCTGCATCTATATCTGTTTGCGGGTCAAAGGCAAAAACACCGTCTGCACTTAGTGAATCCTGCATTTGTGTTGTGACGATCTCGAAATTCTCGAAAGCCTGCAGACCTATCCCAGTCATATTGATCATCGACACTTTAGCACCCTGAACAGCTCCGGTGGTTTCCGTATCACCGAAAAGAAACACTCCAGGCCTGCCACCAGCGCCTGTCCTGATCGTAATCACTGAAATGTCCCATTGTATATTAGGCTCTAAATCCAGTGATGCCACTCTGCCAGTATCTCCGGCACTCAGGTCCAAACCGACTCCTGCAGGAAAATTAGCAGGGTTGATATTGGTAGTGGCTTCAAATGTAGTAGTTTCAGGTACAGTAGAGTTCTCATCATCAGTACAAGAAATGAGAAAAGAACCAGCCACCATGAAGGTGATTGATGTAAGTAGTCTAATATTTACTAACATGTATTGTTATAGTTAAGCTGTAGTATGAACACTACCAACAAATTTCTTGTTGGCAGTGCTCAAAGTTATTTAATAATATCAGGAAATGGGGTTGCCTTCCAGTGAATTATTCCATGTTGGAAAAGGTGTATCACTATCGGAAGGTGGAACTGTCAATCCTGTATCAATATTCGTAAGCTCTTTCTGATCAAAATAAGTCTTGCCATTCGGGGCATAGCACAACATGGTTGGATCATTAGGACTCTTGATAGTATTGGCAATGACATCATCCACTTTGCCGACATCTAGTATATACATTTGGCGTAAGCTCAATGGTGGAAAGACATTTTGCGTGTCAGTCGCCTCTGCTGGCAAGGGCAGATAATTAGGTGCTTCATTTTTTCCGTCCACTACTTCTATTGCCTGCATCATTCCCCAGTCTTCATGTTGCAGCAGGTGGCAATGGTCAACGTACTTGCCTGTATAATCCCAGAACCTGCTTCTGAATATTGCTCTTCCTCCGTTGTGGGGTAGGTAGATGGTATCCTGCCATCTGGGAATTGGGTTACCATCGGCATCAATTGGAAGTAACTCATTTCCTTCATTATCTTGCAAACTTCTCACAAAGAATGGGTTTTGGTGAATGTGGAAGGGGTGATATACACCTTTGGCAACAGTAGATTGCTGACTTGTTGCTTTGTAAGCCGGGGTTCCGTAAGTATAATCTTCCGGCTTTCCGGTTGAATTTTTATCGTTTTGCAGGACAGTCATTGAGTAATTGCAAACAGTCCATTCTTCCGCTGTATTCAGCAACATTTTATGTTGAGCTGTATCCCAGCCATGATTCATTCCGGTATCTGCCCCATACTTTTTACCGTCAATGACCATTGCATTGTACAGGTCTGCGCTATTAGTAGCTTTGATCGTATTGCCCAAACTATTGTGTCCAAATCCTGAATACAGCAGTCTTCTGGCCCTAATTTTTCCTTTATTTCCCGTCTTATTCATTGTGAAACTGGTACCATCAAGTGTTTTTGGATTTGAAGGTAGGTAGGCCGAAGTACTCTCGGAGTTATCCTGAATGGTAATTTCTTTAGTGGTGATGGGCATCAGCATAGGTTCAGCTTTTAGCTTACTACCTTCATATTTCCAATCAATTTTTAAAGAGCCATCAGCATTTTTAGGAGGTTCAGGCAAGCTTACATCAGAAGCCGTAACATGAAACTGTGCTATTCTCAGGTTGTATGGTTTTGGTTGTCCAGCTTTCTGCGAAGGTAATGCCTGAGCGTCAACAGCTTCCGTCATATCCTGAGCCCATAGTGTATAAGAATCCCCCGGTTGAGCATCAGATGGAATCGCAATGAGAAAATCTGCTCGGTTAGCCACACCTACGGTTAGCCACTCAACTGGCATGGAAGTATAGTCGCCATTCGCATCAATCAGATTAATTCCATCAAAAGCGATGTTATCCATACAAATAAAATTGCCATGAGCTTCCTCAGCACACCATCGTTTAGCAGAAGCTCCGGCATTCTTAGGCATTTTCCCATTGATACAAGCAGCATTGCTATACATGTCTGATTCAGGGTTTAGTAAAGCAGGACCTTCCGTTGCGGATGTACCCTCATCCTTTGTCAACATCATCCGTACATATCCCTGTCCGTCAACACTGCCATTCAGGATTCTAAGTCTGATTACCTGGTTGGCATAAGCTGATGCGGTTGGTGATTGTATGCCATCATCGGTAACAGATTGTCCGTTTGCCAATGCTTTGACTACTTTGTTTTTCTTCTTATTTCCTTTCTGAATTTCAACTTTCGGCGCGTCTTCCGATGATGGGGAAGGGGCGGGTGCCAACACTCTCTGAATCAGCAGAAGTTTTTCATCATAGGCATTCTCCGCATATTTCTCTTCCAGATAAGTATCTACTGGGCCTTCTACGATGAGAAATCCAGCCATTCCGCCTGCTACCTGATCGTAGGTGGCACCATGTGGATGTGGGTGATACCAATGGGTTCCGGGGTAATGTGGAGTACCATCAGGTCTTGGTAACTTAAATTTGTATAATGCTTCCGCAACCTGTTCATTGTCATACAGAGCAGGGCCTTTGCCCTTCAATACCCTGTTTTCAAAATCTTCGAAAGGAATTACTCTTAGTAAAACATTGTCTGAATGAAGGGAATATTGCGTCTCAATTTGTGATTTAGTATCTACGCCAGGTGAAACATGTAAACCGTGCGTATGAAGGTTAGTAGTATGTTGCTGGTGCGGCCCATATAAGTGTCCTTTAATTTGCCAGTCTAATGTACCAGCAGGCAGGGTAGAATTATCATGTACCTGTCTTGATCCTTGCTGAACAGCCCAGTCGCCGTTATTACCTTTCAGCGAATTTTTTAAGATTACTGTAAAGTCATCACTACCTTTTACTCTGATAGTTGGGCCAGGTACAGTTCCATTATAACCGAAAAGCACAGTGCTTTCTCCCTGTGGTGTTTTAGCGCTAGAGGTGTTTTTGTCGACGTCCAGGTAATAAATGTTGTCAAATCCCTGTCCACCAAGAGTACTCTTCAAGGGGGTTGATTTCAACTTTTTTCGTGTGAAATCTACTTCTTTAGGAGCATACCAATTGTCTTTGTCAATGTTTACCGGAGGCGTTCCGTTTTTTAGTTTGCCACCTGAACTGCCATTGCCGCCGGTTGCTGAAAGCTTATCGCCTTTATTTTTCTTTGTAGTATCATCACATGATGTTAGCGAACCGGAAGCCAATGCAATTCCTCCAATTCCCAGTGCAGCTTCTTTAAAAAACTCACGTCTTCCTTTTGTTTTTCGGGATTTTCCTTCTGTTTTATCTTGAAAATTACTTGATTCTTGATTGTTAGGTTCTTCGTAGTTAGGCTTATCCTTCATAATTAGTAACTAGTAAGGTGAAAATATTTGAATCAGGCTGCCTCAAAATCCGTGAATTGCGAGGAAACGAAGCAATCTCAATTATTTAGCGTGCATTTAAGCGAAATTGAGATAGCCACACTTCGTTCGCTATGACGAATCTTATCCTTTGGAGACAGCCCCATTACATTCAATCATTAAGTTACGTTTTTTAGTGGGTAATCCATTTTTTTAGGATGGACAAAAACAAGGACTATCATGCATTGTCATCCTTTGATGGAGATATAGTAGCAATTGTCTACATAGATTAAGTATAATACGCTATCTATCAAAGCTTTAATAGAGCTTTATTCATCGCTACTTCTACTTTTGAGTCAAGACCGACTGAGACATATCCAAAGCCAATCCATAGTATTCCTGATTGTTAAATTGAAATTCATCAATGATTTGCCAACCTAATTTTCTGGTGTGTGCAGCGGTCGAAATCTGATTTACTTTATTGATGAATGTCACACTAATTGGGTATTTTCTGACATAAGCGAGGCGCATAATTTCGAATAATTGATTGAAATGTCCAAGTCCCCGATATTGAATATCAATACATACAGGCCCATATTGAAAGCTATTTTGAGTAGTGATTGATTGATCCTGAAATGATAAATGACGAAAACGGCTGACCATCAAATTGAAAATTTCCCATTGAGAAAAATAGTCCCAGCTTCCGGCAAAAAGGTAGGCAATTATTTTTTGCTGATTTTTTGCTATGTAAAGGCCATTTAAGCTGATAATCTCTCTTAATTGTGCTTCTGTAAAAGGTGTCGTAACAAACCCTCTTTTCCTTTCTTCCTCAGTTAAATTTGATGCCAGATTCTGCTCCTGAAGATTGAGCACTCCCGGTATATCCTGATTTGTTGCCAGCTGATAGGTGAACATTGAAAACGCTTTATCAATTTGATAGATGATCAAAAGTAATGGTTTCAAACTTATTTAAGATGGTCTTATTTACTATTGTGTCGATTGGTAAGTCAAATTGGCAGTCAGATCGACTTATGATATTTTTGCAAAATAATGGCCAATCAACAAATCAATTTATTTCACATTCCTTTTAAAGAACTCTTCGAGATCATAAGGATGCAGTATCCTGCTTCATCCTATGATTTTGGAAAACATCAGGTATATCTAAATTCTGACTCAGGCGCCTCTCTTGGCTTTATCCGATTGCCATTGCATATTTCCATTGACGGGAATTTTCGTTTGCGAAATAAAGAAATCAATATATTGTATATCAGTATTGAATCCGGAAATGCAACCCTGGCAATGAACAAGGGTGAGAAGACGATTTTGCACAGCAG
>JBCBHL010000403.1:0-6539 GCA_038525605.1 Bacteroidota bacterium | reverse complement strand
AATATGAAGTAACTACCGCTTCTTTTAGTGAAAGAGCGCATTCCTTTAGTCGCACGTGCATATGCCCTGTGATGTCTATGATTTTAATTTAAACCATGAATTAAATTATGTTGTGACTGAGATTGATCTGGAAGATCCTAAACCGTTTCCAAACAATGAAACAATGGCTTTAGGCAAACAAATCGAATCTTTGAATTCGAGTTACGACTCCACTTTTTGGGAAGATTACACAATCATTTTACCAGAGCAGGATTTTGGTACAATTGCCAGGTCAATCGATCAGAAAAACCAGTCTCACAATCACAAAGAAGAAATCGAACATCGAATTAACAGGTATGCCAAACAGAAAGACATCAGAGTTGATTCTATTTTAAGTTTTTACAATCGAAAAGGGTTATTCAACGGAAATGCTTTAGTAACATACGAAGGAGAGCTGATTTTCGAAAAGAGTTACAATAACGACCTCACTAAAAACCATGAAAATTCCCAATTTAGGATTGGATCTACCAGTAAAACTTTTACGGCAATGCTAGTGATGCTGCTAGAAGCACAAAGTAAGCTGCAATTGAGTGACCCTGTGAGCAAGTTCTTACCTGACTACAAACATGGTAAGGCAACTATAAAGCAGCTGCTGACGCATCAGTCGGGTATTCCGGATTATCTCAACGACGGGTTTCACCTGGATGAGTTATATGCCAAGGCATACACTACCGACGAGCTTATCTCCCGCTTTTGCAGTGACACACTTGAGTTTGCTCATGGTCAGCAATTTGACTACTCAAATTCCGGTTATGTGTTACTGGCAGGAATTATTGAAAAAGTCACTGATAAACCATTTGGGCAGGTGCTACAGGAAATGATCTTTGAACCTTTGGGCATGACTGATTCCTATTTTGGCACGTCTGCCAACAACAAAAACCTGTCTAAAGGCTATCTCTTTAATCAACCGGAACCTAATTTCCCGGTTTTAAACACAATTGGTGCCGGAGGCATTACTACTACCACTCAGGATTTGCTGAAGTGGAGTCGAGCTTTAGATAACGCATCTTTAGTTTCCAATGATTTGATTAAAGAACTGTGGGAACCTCGCGCAGCATATCTCGACTGGGACGCCTACTATGGCTATGGCTGGATGATTGACCAGGCTCAATTTGGTGTTACAAAAAAACATCAGATAGTATATCACCCAGGCACTGACAATGGCTTCAACAGCATGTTTTTGAAACAACCGGACAAAGGAATTACCATCATACTTTTGAATAATACCGGCGCATTTCCAAGGTTCGATATCACCGATTTAATTCTTGCCGAACTCGATCGCTAAAACTATTCACCTGAAAACCGAACCAGCAGAAGGCAGTTAGTCACTTAAAGACACATCTGTCATTTGCCAACGATCGAAAGTAACATGGACAATTTCATACTCTTTACCATCGAACTGCAATTCCCATTTGTTGCTCAATCCCTCCGGAAAGAAAATTCCACTGATATTGATATCGAAATAGGTTTCTGCTACGTCATGGTAGTCTTTCAAAGTCTGCTTCACCTCACCTACTATTTCGGAAGTGATGATTTTACCCTCTCCGGATTGAAAATCATCGTAAATCAGCTCCATCAATGCCAATTGTTCCGACTGCAATTCATCTAATGTAATGGTCCACATAAAACCATTTAGTTTTTCTTTGACCCTCGCAAGTTTTTCAGGATCTTTCAGCAAGCTGGCACGTTTGTCAATAGAACTTCTAAATGAAAGCAAATGTAGTTTAAGGGCTTGAACATCCTCAAAGCTGTTGAAATAGTCTACCTTTTCCTTCGCTTTCTTCACAATGTAGTCATGATATGAATCTACTCCTTGCTGATGGACAGGCACTGCAGCTACTGCATAATATCTTTTAGCAAGTTCCGGTTCGTTCAATTCATACAGCGCATTGGCCATGTTGAAGTAAAAAGAATTCAGTGCTTCTCCCTCCTGCGGATTCACCTCCATCTTGTAAGTCAACATTCCTTTTGTAATTTGTAAATCAAGCTTAGGATCGCCAGAAGATCTTGCTATATTGGCAAACTCATGAGGCATTTCTTTCTTCACCTGATTGTAGGCATGATGAGCCTTCATCGCTTTTTGCATTGATCCATTGCTTAGACCTGCAGCAAAGTGATTGACATTATTACTTTGAGCTAATTCTTCTTCATCGAACTGAATCGTTACATCATTCCACCAGGACGGCTTATCAATTTCGAATCTAAAATCAGCTATCCAACATATCAGTTTATCTTCTGATTCCGTATTTTTCTTATTCGATTTAAAGAACTTTCCAAACATCTCCACTGAACTTATTAGATCAGGTGCAAATTACAGAAAAGTTCATCAACCCATCTCTAATTGAAAAAAATCTGTCGTTCAAAGCTATTCTCAAAAGCGAATAAAATGATCTTAAAACTAAAAACTACCGCCCAGATGCAAATTATAATTTATCAGTTACAACTTTACTGTAACCAATTATAAAAACAACTGATTATCAGACCATTAACACCCGTATAAACATAAAAGCGGATGCCGAAAAGCTTTAACAGAGTAGGCAGAAATACAATTAAAAAACAATGAAAAAGAAGTTAAATTTAGACGACCTGAAAGTGAAGAGTTTCATCACAAAATTCGAAGATACCGCTGTCGAAACGGTGAAAGGTGGTAAAGCTCCGGAATCAGTTAGAAACTGCCCAATTGACGAACCAGATGAACCAAAACAAAGCGATTTTTTCAGATGTTATTCATACAGATTTTGGTGCTATTGATAGTAGTTCGAAATACGAACAGGTACGATTCATTTGATTGATAATGATTGTAACCTGATTGAAGAAATGTCTTTGGGCTGTTGTTCAAAGACATTTTCATATCTGCTATTTACAAACCAATACATGCAGCTTTTACTCAACAGCACCTTTTTGCCATGCTTTATATCCTCCCTTCAGCATGATTACATTTGCAAAGTTTAATTCAGTCATCATTTTGCAGGTTTTTCTGGCTCTTCCTCCATTCCTGCAATAAACCAGGTAAGTTTTAGACCTATCCAATAAAGCTAAGGATTTACTAAAATTACCGGAGAAGTAATTCAGGTTGAGAGGCTCCCCTATCTGACCTGAAATTATCTCCTCATTCGTTCGTACGTCCAGCGCAACTGCATCTGACTGATTTCTGAGTATTTCAAATTCAGCAACCTCCACTACCCGAAACTGAATGGGTTTTCTTTTGAAAATATCTATCATCATATCTCAAAATTACAACCTCCGCAGAAGAGGTTCAGTGACAAATATCACACAAGAACTAATGGACCTATGTGCAGCTGCGACAAATTTTCGGATATTATTGATTGCTGGTAAAATTAGGTATCTTTAGTGCATTAGTCATTTTAATATTTGAATCATGAGGATCGTCATTGTATTAATTAGTTCACTATTCATTTTTCAAAGTTGCTCTTCTCAGGAAATAGCGAACAAACAGGAGCAAATAGATCAGGCTGTATTGGCTGCCGTTGAATCAGACCGCGCCGAATGCACTGTTTATGGCTATACCAGTGACGGGCAATTTGTGAAACTTCGGGAAGGTAGTAATCAAATGATTTGTATCTCCGATGATCCTACTAAAAAAGGCTTTAGTGTGGCCTGCTATCATAAAAAACTTGATGAGTTTATGGCAAGAGGCAGGGCCCTGAAAGCAGAGGGGAAGTCGAGGCAGGAAATCTTTGACATCAGAGAAGAAGAAGTAAAGTCAGGTAAATTGTCATTGCCCGCCAACAGTACTTTATCTGTATACAGTGGAAAAACTGATGAAGATACAGGTGAACCAATCGATCCTAAACTTCGCTATGTTTTTTACATTCCATTTGCTACCAGCGAATCAACAGGTTTGCCGACATCACCGCCGGTAAGCGGTGCACCCTGGATCATGGATCCGGGAACCCACAGAGCGCATATTATGATCAACCCGGTGCAATAAATCCAAATTTTGTTAATGAATCATCCCTTATATGTTTTGGCATTTCTATGCCTCAATATCGCCATTTGCGAATGGTTGTGTAACAGAACATTTCTCAAACACATTGGCACGTCACTGTTAGTCATTGTTCTAACAGCCATAGTTGCCAACGTCGGTTTAATTCCCGCCGCTACCAATGCCATTCCATTGTACGATGGCATTTTCACTTACATAGCGCCCATCGGAATATTCTTTCTGTTATTGAATGTGAACATCAAACATTTGAAAAAGGCGGGCATCCCGATGATCCTCATGTTTCTCATTGGTTCAGTTGGGACGGTAGCAGGTGTTTTCATTTCTTCATTTGTTGTCAGCGGATCGGAAAGTCTTGGAGAGCATTATCATATCATAGCAGGAATGATGACCGGTACCTATGTGGGCGGTAGTGCCAATTTCAATGCGGTGGCATTACATTATGGGATGACGAAAAACGGCGTGCTATATGCGGGAACTGCAGCGGTGGACAGCATTTACACTACTATTTGGATGGTTGCCTCCATTGCATTGCCAAAATATCTCAATAAAAAGTTTCCGGGCAAAAAGAGTGGCGATAGTACTGAAGTAACTACTGACGATTTAGCTCAGCACAGTGATGTGGAGAAAATTAGTCCGATGGAAGCTGCCATCTTGATATTTACCGCTTGCGGAGCATTATGGATATCTAACCTGGCTGGGGAAGCGCTTGCTAATGTGGGAGTTGAGATTCCCTCAATTCTCATCCTGACGACCATCGCATTGGTACTTGCACAAATTGACTATTTCCAGAAGATTAATGGTGCTAAAATGATCGGTATATTTCTAATTTATCTGTTCTTAGCGGTGATTGGAGCGTTTTGTGAAATTGGTGCATTAGAATCGCTTGGTTTCGACCTTGCCAGTACATTGGTGATCTTCATTGGGATCATTGTGCTGGTACACGGGCTTTTTGTCTTCCTGGTTGGTGGACTATATAAAAAAGACTGGGATTTAATTGCTGTAGCTTCACAGGCCAATATCGGTGGAAGCAGTACAGCACTTGCACTTGCCAAAAGCTTCAAAAGAAACGATCTGCTTTTACCTGGCATCCTGGTGGGATCATTGGGTTCGGGACTTGGAACTTATTATGGCTTTCTCGTAGCTGCATGGCTAGCCCCAGCATGAAAACAACGTTTACACGGAATAAATTACACCTGGATACGTTCGACGTACTTACGCTCTTATGTAATGTTACAAAAGTATATGGTGTTTACTTTTACTAATCAAACTGGCAATCAAGTATTAAAGATGTTTAATTATCTTTATGACATCAATTTTAAAATAGTAGAAATATGAAAAAGCTATCCATCATCCTAATGATTTTTATCGCTCTTACTGGCTGTAGCAACCCCATCAAAAATGAAGAAGCTAAAGTCGTCGTTGAGCCAGGAACAGCTGTTGTTGAAGAAACTCAGGAAGCGGAACTAGATCCTGCTGAGGTTAATACTGAAATCACAAAAATACCTGTAGACAAAAATGACCTTTATGGATTTTACGTAGGCTATTTTGAGCAGGATGTAAAAAAAGAATCTGAAAAAAAGACGCTTGATAATGACGCAGGTTTTTACTGGAACAAAGAAAATAAAATCAATATCTCGATAGATGAAATTCAGGATACAGTAGTGATTGGGCATAGTGTGGTTGCAGGCAATGACCGTCCGTTTAAAGGAACGGTGTTGAAGTCCGTTTCGCAAAAAGACGGTTCAGATATTTACACTTTTTCAGTACGGGAACCTGGTAATGATCGATATGATGGCGAATTTAACTTCAGGATTGAAAACGGCAGAATGATTGGGAAATGGGAAGCCTATAAAAATATCAACATCAAAAAAAGGAAGTATAACCTGGAAAAAAAATTCTTCAAATACGATCCTAAGATCACACTGGAATACAATACCTATGTAGATTGGACTAAGACTATTGATCAGGAAATCGTCATAGAAGAAGACGGTAAGGAGATTGACTCATGGATTGAAACTGAATTTGCATCAGCGACAGGACAGATATATGAAGTCAATGCCTCTACGGATTTGTTAGATAAAAATTTAGTAGCAAATTTTAAAAAAGGAGATTTGACGATTATCAGAAATACTATCTATGCACGTCATGGTTACTCATTTAGAAATCTCCCATTACGTGTCTTTTTCGATGCACAGGATTGGTATATTCCAGTTCACGCAGATATCAAAGCAGATTTCACAGATATTGAAAAGAAAAACATTGAGCTGTTACTTAGTTTTGAAGAGAATGCCGCCGAATATTATGACCGGTTTGGCAGGTAAAGTCATTTTCTGATGATTGGCTTTTTGGACAAAGGAGCTGGGCTGAAAGTAGGGTATTATTTACTAATCTCCTACTTTTCCTATCTGATGATACTGATCACCATTCAGTATATCCCATTGGATTTTAAAGTGGCATTTCTCAAAATTAAACATGAGTGAAAAAAGCAATTTGATAGTGTGTTAGCTGAATTTCCTCTTGTTTAATTTTGAGA
>JBCBHL010000402.1:0-6580 GCA_038525605.1 Bacteroidota bacterium | reverse complement strand
AAACTTATCTGAAAACTCAATAAATGCCTTGCAGCCGTCCCATACCGTGACATCTTTGATAGCTTTTGCCTTGTCATTTGGTAAAGCGGGAATAAAGTTGATAGTTCCGTTTTGCAGAAGCTTTACCGGAGCAGTGACGATCACCTTATCACCGGAAAACTCTTCATCTGCAGTTTTTACTAATATTTGGTCATTGGAATAATCAATCTCCTCTACCTGCTTGTTGAAAGAAATTTTGGAAGCTATCGATGGTACAATGTATTGATTGAAAAAGTCCAGCCAGCTACTACCAATAAATTTCTGATCGATCGTAAAACCTACCTGTTTGACGCTAATCTTTGATCCCTCAAATAGCCCATAATCTACCTCATGATTATACGGAGTGGTATTGATATCTACCGTAACAGAAGAGTCGTTTACGATTTCGTTTAGCACACCCTTTTCTACATGGAGCCACTCGGCACCTAAAGGAATGGGAAATTCAGTAAAGGAATTATTGGTTTTTATTCGCCCGCCATAGGTGTCAGCAGCTTCCAATACTTGCACTTCAATCCCCCTTTTGTTTAACAGGTAAGCAGCAGAAAGTCCCGCCGGACCAGCACCAACGATGATTACTTTGTTTGGAGGAGTATTGATATCATCCTCTGCTCTGCAGGAAGCGACAGATAGATGAAGTGGAATGCCAACTCCCAGGATTCCACACATTTTTATAAATTCTTTTCTATTCATTTGTTGTTGTATTTCAATGTCTTAAAAACTGATCTTGTATTGTAAAACAGGGATCAGGCCTGCCTGCGAAGTTCTGCGGACCACAATTCGATCGCTATCAGGATCGTAAAAACTATCTCTCGATCGTTCATTGAGCCGATTGCTTATGTTTTGAACATTCATTTTTGATAGCTTTCCAAAAATAATCGGAATCTCCTGCAAGACCCTGAATTTGGTGTTTGTAAAGTGAAACGCAAAAATATCTCCGACCTTAAATTCTGAGGTGCGAGAAACCTGAATTTGAGGGTATTCGTACCTATTTATGATACTTCAGGCAGCTTTTTTCTTAAAAATAGAGGGAGTTTGACCAGTGATTTTCTTGAAAACGGAATTAAAAGTAGATTTAGATTTGAACCCACATTCCATTGCAATTCCAAAAATGGTATAATTCTGAAATTGATTATTGAGCAGCTTTTCCTTCACGGCTTCAACCCGATAAGTATTGATGAACTCAAAGAAGTTTTTGTTTTCCTTTTCGTTGATTATCTGCGAAAGATAACCACTGCTTATTTCAAGATGCTGAGCAAGAATGTCTAGAGTAAGTTCTGCATCTTCGAATAGCTTCTGTTCCTGCATCAGGGTCAGTAAGTTTTGATGATACTTGTCTGTTTTGGAAGAGAGTTTGGTATTTTCTGTTTCTCCGGTGTGTTCGTCAGCAGGTACCGGCACAATTTGAAACCAGTTATACTTTAGAATGATGGCATAGCCAATCCAAAAAAGTAGTAGCATGAGGCCGATGGTGATGAGCGTAAAAGTGAATTCACTCGCATCCCATAATCCGAGTACATATTGTAGAAAACTGATCAGACCAATGACGATCACAAAAAAAGTAGCTATCAGGAAGTTTCTTAACCAGCCCAGGCTTTTATCGCTGGTGGTAGAATAGTTCTGAAAAAGCGAGTTTTGATAGCTGTTTACTTTCTTGAGAGCTGCCGGGAGAAAATAAGATGCTGCTGAAAGACCAAGAAACCATCCAATTGTATCTATGTAGTATTCTATCAGCAAAATATCTTCACTACTATTCACAAAAAGGTTCACCGGAATGTAGATTAAGTCTAGTAACACCTCAAAACCGATTATGTAAAATCCTGCCTTTTCACCAATAGAAAGCTGATGATTGGGCTGAATCAAAAAAATGACGTAATAATAAAGCCCGACAGGAATGGTAGTTCTTATATACAATGGCAAAAAATGGATCCAGTCAGGGATGTGATTTTCAATTTCAAGCCAATAAATAAATTCATAAGCCAGAATAATACAGACCCCCATAATGGACAGGGAAAGATATTTGTTAGCCCTGGTAGCCAGTTGATCGGAAAAGAAAAAAAACGAAGTAAGTAAAACACCATGAAAAAAAGCCATCATGATCATCCCGGCAAAAAAGCCAGTTACTAAGTTTTCGTTTGATTGCATCAGTTCTGAAAACCAAGACATTTTGAATGGGGAGTAGAATTTAAGTGATCACGTAAAGTTTTCAATTTAAATATATTCCAAAATAAGTCAAGCAATTCACCAGAAAATGAAGCATTCACTAACTGTTAAAAATCTGTGATTCTACTTGCACGATTGCAAGAGCTGTACAGATAAAAAGACGTAATGCCATCAGGTTTTGATGACGTAGTTTTTTAGGATAACGATCCGATGATTAGGTTCATCAGCATGTCTACTAATTGTCTACAGATTTGAGTAGCTTCAAAGTTCTAAAAACCGTAATTTTATGTTTAATCCTTTTTTGAATTCAAAATCCCAGCAAAACTGTTCAGGGAATTGCTACCAGCTATGAAAGTATCACCAATTAAATATTTGCTTTGGAGCATCACCTTTACGCTACTTTTCAACACTCAACTACTTGGTCAGCCTGATTTTATCGACAGCTTAAGAACGGTTATTAAAACCTTACCGGAAAACAAGACAAAAGTAAACAGACTCATTATCCTGTCTGAAAAGCTCTATTACGAAGGTCTTTTGGATGAGGCCAAAGAAAAAGCAGAGGAGGCACTGAAGCTAGCCATAACACTAGGTTATAAATCCGGAGAGGCAAGGACTTATTGGAAGCTCTCCGAGCAGTTGCTGAATGAGGATGTTCCAAAAGCCAAAAAGTACCTGCAAAAATCATTGAAGATTAGTTTGGATTTGGACCACCAAAGGTTAATAACCGGTACTTATAATGAATTAGGTTATTTCTATTTGCATTATGTGGTGGGACAGGTGGATTCTTCTCTTTACTTTTTCAATAGATCTTTAGAAATCAATAATGGCGACTATCCAAGGGATCAGAGATATTCCTATCGTTTTCTAAGTTCCTATTATTCGACGAAGCTAGACTATGAAACAGCATTGGAATACAATGATAAGTCTATTGCTCTGGATACAACTAATCTGTACGCCTGGAATTTGAAAGCTAACTTATTAAAAACATTAGGCAGAACATCAGAGGCTGTTGAAATCTATCTGGATATCATTTTGAAAGGAGAAGAACTCCAACTGCCATTTGTGCGAATTTTTATCAATAACCTGGCATACATATACCTGGACCTGAAGGAGTATGAAAAAGCCCTGGAGTATTTTTCTTACGCATTAGAAAAAGAGAAACAACTTGGAAATTTTCAAGGTGTAGCCAGAGCTTATTCAAATTTAGGAAAAACTCACTGGGAGATGATTCAGGATTCTACCGCAAAGCAATACCTGGTAAAAACTATGAAAATGGTGGAGAAGTATGAGTTTACGTGTTTTTCGGGATATTTAAGTATTCTGGGATTCTACCATGCTAAATATGATAATCAGGATTCGGCCAGATATTACCTCGAAAAAGCTTTGGAAATTTCGGTGAGCTGTGAGAATCAGGGAGCGATACTGGATTCGAAACTGAATCTTGCTGAAATGTTGCTCGAAGAAAAAGGTCTGAAGGAATCAGAGTCGTTCTTCCTCGATGTATTCAATACTGCCTCTGAAGCTAATTCTCCCAGCGAGATTTTAAGGGCTTCCAAGGGTTTGTATGAAATCAACAAAATTAAAGGGAATGACACCAAAGCGTTGAAGTATCACGAAATTTTTCATGCACAAAAAGATTCTATCTACAACAAAGAGTCAACTGCTAAAATAGCCAGGCTGGAAGCAAACTTTGCCTTCGAGAAAAAGAAAAGACAAATCGTAACTGAACAAGAGCAGAAATCCCTTATACTGGAAAATGAGATACAGAACCGAACCACGATATTATACCTGTCTTTGATTGCTATCTTTATTTTTTGTGTATTATCCTTTTTTCTTTACAGATTATATCTGAGGAAAAAACAGGCCAATGTTAGGATCAGTAATCAAAACAAGCAGATCACCGAAACTGCTAAACAGCTGGAGGAAGCAAATACCAAATTAGCAGAACTTTCGCGATTTAAAGATGGGCTTACCGATATGATCGCCCATGACATGAAGAATGCGCTCAATACGATATTAGGTTATGCAGCAAGTGATCCACACAATAAAAAAATGCACAATATCAGCAGGGCAGGTAGTCTGATGATGAATCTGGTGACTAACATGTTGGATGTGCAGCGATTTCATGAAGCTGAAGTGCCTCTAAATTATCAGATTGAGTCTATCGAGAAAATTATGAAAGAGGCGAGGGATCAGGTGGAACTGCTGCTTCAAATGAAAAGTATTTCCTGTAATTTCTCCATTGCAGATACTGCCAATATCAAGGTTGATTCGGATATTTTAACAAGGGTTATTGTAAATTTACTTACTAATGCCATTAAATATTCCAATGTAGGAGGTAGCATTTGGATCAATAGTAAAATTCAGCCAGTAGAATCCGGGAAACTACTGATCGTCACGGTTAAAGATGAAGGTACCGGGATCTCAGATGATATGCTGAGTCACATTTTTGACAGATTTAGTCAGGCAGATGCCAGGAAATCAGGCAAAGCTGCATCGACCGGACTTGGGCTCACTTTCTGCAAACTGGCGATCGAAGCGCATGGAGGAGTTATATCAGTAGCGTCCGTCCCGAATGAAGGCAGTACCTTTATCATTAATATACCGTTACCCGAGATTTTCGGTGAAGATGAAAGTAACTGTGAGACGGGATATGCTGAAATTCCGGTGCATAGCCTCCCCTGGGTAGGAGCAAAAGACAGACCTAAACTGGAACAGCTGATTCCTGTATTGAATGAGTTGGAAATATATGAAGTAGGTGAATTGAATAAGATTTTTGAAGATCTTGAAAGCCAGGGGGTCAACTCCCGCTGGGTAGTTGAGCTGAAAGCAGCTGTGCAATATGCAGACGAAGAAAAGTATGTGGAATTGATCAGAAATTTTGAAGAGCATTTAAGTAGTTAAAATAAGTTTTACAATGAAGAGAAGTTATTTGAGAATAATCGTAATTGGACTGATTCTGCTGTTAAACTTCAAATCAGAAAGTTTAAATGCATTTTCGATGCAGGACCGTCAAGGAAAAAATGTTATTTCGGACTCTTTATGGGCATTAACAGAACAGCATCTTGATAAAGGAGAGTTGGAAGAAGCTGTATCCTTACTATATAGTGAATTTGATGAAGACCGGAGGAGTTCAGATCCGGAAAGTTATCTTATGGTTCGAAACCTGGTTGATAGTCTAACCTTTAGGAAAGATACATACGGAGGTAAAATTTCACAGGAAACCCAGTTAGAAAGAATTGCAGAATCAATTTTGATGGCTCAAGAACTTGGCAATAAGAAAATCCTGGCCAATGAATATTATCGTCAGGGTATATTACTGAGACTTCAGGGGTTTTCCGATTCAGCTATCACATCGTTTAAAAACTCAATAAAGGAGGGAAATGCAGGAAACTATCATGTGTTTACATTGAAGTCTTATTATCAAATTTCAGTCTGCCTGGCTCGGCTTGGTAAATTTGAAGAGGCAGTAAAACTAACTACCGAGTACTTGGATAAGGCTGTGGAACTGGATGATAAACTACAAATTCAGACAGCTTACGAGAAACTGGGAAATATCCATCACTACAATCTGCAAAACCATGAAAAAGCGAGAGAATATACACTAAAATCGCTGGAATTGGCCTTGAAATCAAATCTCGACCCAACCTATTCCTATGGAACATTGGGGTCTATATATGCTGAGATGGATTCGCTTGAAAAATCTTTTAGCATGTATCGCAAGGCTATTGAAGTTACAAAAGATGATTACGCGGTTGCAGGCTATTCGATTCATTTAGGATATATCTATATGGAAGATCTTGAAGTCTACGATAGTGCCCTTCATTATTTTGAAATCGGCTATGAGGCAGCTTCAAATATTGGCTATGAGATTTATCTGGCAGTTGCAAGAGGTGGAGCGGCAGTTTCAAAAGCGTACTTGGGTGATCCGCAAAGCGCAATTAAAGATTTATTGGAAAATTATGAGAATCTTGATAAGTATGAAGACAATGAACTCAAGCTGAATACTTATAAAGGTTTGAGTGTTGCCTACGAGAAGGCAGGGATCTACAAACCCTCTCTTAAGTATTTTAAAGAATTTAAAAAGTTGTCGGACAGTCTTTACAATATAGAAAAGTTCGAAGCTGTGACTGTGGTTGAAACAAAGTATGAAACCGAGAAAAAAGAGCAGCAAATCGCCTTACTATCAAAGGAGAATGAATTACAGGAAGTTCGGTTAGACAGTCAAAAGCAACAGAAAACCGCCTTTATGGTTGGAGGACTATTGTTATTAATTATTTTGATGGTTGTAGTAGTCGCCTTGATCAATAAGCAAAAGGCTAAGCGATTGATTGAAGGGCAAAAAGAGGAGATTGAAACAATAGCAGATCAGTTACGATCA
>JBCBHL010000401.1:0-6624 GCA_038525605.1 Bacteroidota bacterium | reverse complement strand
CATATTTTTTGGCAAAAAATATGGATCTGGAGGACGGTTCAAATGCATGCTGACCCAGTGCAGGTACTGCTCTGAAAATATCGCCTGCTCCGGAGTACGGGATGTAGTCAGCAACATAGTCACCGTTTTCATCAGTAACACCTCGGATTCCCAATTGGGCGGCACTGGCCACATCATCGGAAAAGGAAGTACTGTTGACAAATGTACCATCGTTTTTATTGTAAACTTCGTCGATGTTGGAGGCGTCATACACTTTGGTGCCTACTCCTTCGTCGCATCTGAAATACAGTTTAAGGCCGCTTTGTTCAGCAGAGATGAATCTGTTATAGTTTAACACGATTTCTTCTTCGGTTCTGACATGATCCCAGATTCTGATTTCATCCATCAGTCCTTCGTAGTATTTGTGCGATCCTCTGGCCGTTCTTCCCAAGCGGAGTTTGAAGTTACTTTTATCTTCTGAGCTTCCATTGTAGTTAGTGGATGAATTGGTATCGTCTTTCCCGTCTACATATATTTTGCGAGTCAGCGAACTTTTTTGGAAGACAATCGCAATATGGTGCCATTGTCCGTCATTAATTGCAGTTGATCCTCTCAGGTAATTGGAAGAGTGCCCTTCTAAGGTTACTTTGCCACTATTCAGATAAATTACTCTTTCTCCTTTTTCCCATCGGGAGTCATTGTCATCTTTTCCGAAAAGAGGAATGTAGCTGTCTGTTGAAGAGGTTTTGATCCATGCTTCCAATGTAAATTCATCAGCACTGTTGAAGACATATTCACCTGTGTTGACATAGTCGATCACTCCATCAAAGCGAAGACTTTTCCCAATCAGCGAACCATCGTTTTTCTCAAAATTTACGGAAACATTTTCCACTGCATTGCCACCTTCATATTCGATGTGGCCATTGGCGATTCCGAATGGCTGTCTGAAGCCCAGGTCTACTTTTTCATTAGTTTGAACAGTGTTGCTACCGCAAACGGATTCTCCAAATACACGGTAATTGTAAAACTGTCCCGGTAGTGCAGAGTCATCATCGAAGACCAGATCATTATCAACAATTTTCAGCAATTGATAGTTATCCTGTCCTGCAATGGTCCTTTCTATTCTAAATCTGTCAATCAGCGAAAGTCCACCGTTGACAACCCACTCTAGTCTTACCGTATTACCAAAATATCCTTTGGAAGCATCCAAAGAAGTAATGACGTTGCTGAGGTCAACGCCAAGTAGTCCTGTTTGCGTAGTATTGGAATATACCGGATCGTTATTCCCGGTACACTCATTGATTGCACCGATGGTATATCTATAGGTTTCGCATTCTTCAATATTGGAATCTGTGTAGCTGCTGGTTGCAGGGTCGCTGATGTTAATAGTTGTTTCGGAGTTATCCGCTACTTTCAGTCTCTTCAGCACATATCCGTCTGCATTGTTGCCGTTACTGTTAGTCCAGCTAATGTTCAATGCATTGTTTCCCGATGAAACGACCAGGTTTGAAGGGGATGAAGGTGGTTGGGAAGTAAAACCAGTATCGTTAGATGACCAGCTGGAAGTCACCGTACAGTTGTTGTCATCTTTTCCGCTCGCTTTAATTCTGTAGTAGTAGGTTGTTTCAATGTTTGCGCTGTTGTCTGTGTAGGACCTTTTCGATGCGCCAATGCTGCTGGAAAGCGTTGTGGCTCCTGAGAATCCGCTGTTCGTTGCACGTTGAATGGTCCATTCCGGGGGATTATCACCCGACCAGCTCCATGTTAAATCGATCGATCCGTTGCAATTGTCGTCGGAAGCTTCAAAAGTATTGACAGCTCCAAAAACGGATTTCATAGACCCATAGTTACTATACATTTCATCAGCGGAATAGACCTTATTCCCATTGATTGTAAAATAGGTCCTCAACCGATATCGTTCGGTATCTCCGTCTGCAATTTCCGAATCCGTTTTAGAATTACCTGTTCCGGTATAGATCACATCGCCATTGGATCGGGCTAATTCATAATGTACTCCATTACCAGTTTCGTAGCTGTAGTTAGACCCATGCCCATCCCAGCCGGAATTTTCGAAATCGTCCCAGGACACAGTGATGCTGTTAGACTGACAAGTTTGAGCAGAAATAGCAACATCGTAATAATTGTTATTGAAATCCGCAGGTTTTATATTGGGTGTATAGTTGCTGCTAACGCCAACATCGCTGTGGCTCACTTTCGCATCGTACTCGTTTTTGGGTGAATAGTCTTCAAACTTTTTGTCTGATCCCGTGCCGGATGATTTATTACCGTGGTAATATCTAACCAGGTCATTCCAATGCGGATGCGATGCATTTACTTCTTCGTCATAGTATTTAGCGATTTCAGTGCTTGTTAGCTCAGCATCCCAAACACGAATTTCAGAAGCAAAGAACTTTCCGGTTTTACCCTTGTTGATAGACCCGCCACCGATTTCGCATTTCCCATCACCATCTGATGGAAACAAGCTGGCCAGTGCACTGCCATTGTGCGTCATGGTGTAGCCGTGCGCATACTGACCATCGATGTATAGTTTAATACTACTGCTATTGTTGCAAGTGAATGCTACGTGGTGCCATTGGTTGAGGAAAGTAGGAGCGGAAAATCCACTTCTGTATCCAAACCACCAGTTCCACGTTTTTCCTTTACCACCTTTCTCAGGAAGTCCTTTGGTTTCAATGTACCAGGCTTCATCAGTGTTTTTGGTGCCATCACCTCTGTATGATAGGCAGACAATCCTGTTACCACTGATTAACCTGAAGAAATTGAAGTCATTATTACCGTTGGATACCATATATACCCAGCCTTCCACGGTAAAAGATCCTCCTTCTATACCGAGTTCGCTACCGCTGCTACCGTCGTTTAGTAAGATATGTCTTCCCTCACTGGCGGTTAGGTCAATGGACCCTGTACGATCCTGACCTTTCAAAATCTGAGAAAGTAAAATAAAGATCAATAGCATGACCCCATACTTCAGCAGGTAGGGCGCATAGGAATATTTGTCAATTATGTATTCATCATCATCTTCAAGGTTTTTATTGTGTTTTGTAAAAGTGCTTTCATATACTTGATTATTCGATCTTAGGTGTCGCATAGTAACCAGTGTTTAAGTAAATGTGATTTTTGACTGCAATCACCGCTAGAAAGGGATTAGCTATGATTACCCTACCTGTCTTATTTATTTTTGAAAGGACTTTTGCATTTATCTATATGATAATTGGCAGCCATTCCCATTTGAACGACCCGTAAAGTTGTGTGAGTGACAGAAAATCCATGATGAAATTTTTTCAAAAAAAATCGTCCGATAGCTGGGTTTTTATCGACTTTAGAAAAGTTTCACGACAGATTTTTATCTGAAATCACAGTTTTGATGGTGCCAAAGGGATGCTGTTTGTAGTGGTGAATTTGTCGATCAGCGAAAATTTTTGCTGTTTAAAGGCATATCTTTTAATATTGAAAAAGTGACCGCTTCAGCTATACTTAAGAAGATAAAACAATATCGCTGGGAGTTAATGTTTCAACTGGCATTGCACTCAGCGGTATTTGTGTTTTATTCCTTCGATAAGAATAAGCCTGCGATAGAATTTTATCAGTTTGTTTTTTATGCTAATCATGCGTTAGCAGCTATGATTATTAATTATATCTGGCTGCCGAAGTTTTTTTACAGGAAAAAGTACCTTCAGTTTTTTATTGGATTTATCGTTGCGGTGCTATTAGTAATCCTGATTGAGGAGTTGGTACTGGAGCAGATTTATTTCCCTGATACCAGAGGGCGTAGATTTCAGGGCTTTTTTTACGGGCTGCTAGATGTGTTGCCGGTAGTTGGGATCTTGTCCGGGATGAAATTCGCATGGGACCTGATACAAAAGCAAAGAGAACTGGAGGACCTGAAAGCCCTGATGCAGGAGAGCGAGTTGAGTTTTCTGAAATCCCAGATTAACCCTCATTTTCTCTTCAATAATCTCAATAATTTATATTCATATGCACTGGAGGGCTCATCTAAAACACCCGAAATAATATTGGGTTTATCCTCGGTGCTCAGATATATGATTTACGAATGCAGGACTGAATTTGTTTCTCTTGGAAAAGAATTGGAACAACTCGAAAATTTTGTGCAGCTTAGCGAGCTGCAGATAGAAGAACGGGGAGAGGTGGTTTTTGATTTGCCTGCATCGATCCCGGACCGGAAAATCGCTCCACTCATCCTGATGGTGTTCGTGGAGAATGCTTTCAAACATAGCCTGGCGAGCCAGAAGGATCATATCGTTATCAAGATAGGGTTGTCGTTTGATGAGGAGGGTGTTTTAAACTTTACGTGCTTCAATACTCACAGGCAGGAAGCCAACAATGATCATCTTTCGAAAGGTATCGGGTTGGAAAATGTACGAAAAAGGCTGGAGATGATTTATCCTTCTAAATATGAGTTGAACATCGATGAGAGTACGGATGAATATTTGGTTAACTTAAAGCTGGACTTAAACTGATAAATATGAAATGTATTGTCATTGAAGATCAGCCACCAGCGCAGCGGATATTGAAGAAGTTCATCTCAGATATTCAGATTCTTGATCTGAAAGGTGTTTTTTCTGATGCTACCGAAGCGATGGTTTACCTTGGAAGTAACGAGGTAGATTTGATATTCCTGGATATTCATTTACCGAAAATTTCAGGTATTGATTTCTTGAAAACCTTGACTAACAGCCCGAATGTGATTCTGACCACTGCCTTTTCTGACTATGCACTGGAAAGTTATGAGTTCAAAGTAGTTGATTATTTGCTAAAGCCATTTTCATTTCAGCGATTTGTGAAGGCTGTCACGAAAGCGCAATCGATGAGCGGAGTAACAGAGCCGAAAGCGGATAAAGAGGTTAAAAAAGAGATTTTTGTAAAATCGGGGCATGAGCATATCAAGCTGTCTGTCGATAAAATACTTTTCATCAAATCCGATGCGAGTTACACGGAAATCCATTTACCGGAACACAAGTATTTGTCTGTTGAGCCGCTGCGTTATTGGCTGGAAAATCTGGATGCCAATCAGTTTGTACAGATTCATAAGTCATACATCGTGAATGTTTCGTGCATTATCAAGGTGTCTGCCGGTCAGATTTTGTTCAGCGATGATGTTTCAGTCCCGATAGGTCGTGCTTACAAAGAGGAGTTTATGAAGCGGTTTGTGAAATGATTCACTGATTTATATACTGAAAAAGGTAAGTGATCGCCAAAGTAATCAATCCTAAAAAAAGCGAATTCATAGAATAGGACATACTTCCTGCCACTAAAGCCGGGCTGATATCGCCAGCCTCTGCAATGGTTTCAAATGCGGTTTTCATTCCGAGGATGTAATCAATGATTGTGAAGATGAGCGCTAAATATCCCAGAGGAACGATGTTTTTCCTGTAAGGTGCTTTTTTAATCTTGATTTGGTAGAACTGATAAGACCCTAAGTATAATACGTAGAGAAGAATCAGCCACGAGATAGAAGAGAAGCTTAATGTAAAAGGAGATGGGAGTTCCATAGGTTTATTCTTTAGATTTTATATTTATCGGGTATGTTTTAGAGAATCTACTCCGCGTTATTGTTTGAAATCTAATCAGGGTTTTTGCTGTAACTCAAACTGGGTCGCCTGAATAGACGCTAACCTTGGATCACTCCACATTCCGGTGGTAAAGCTTTTGTAAATCCTATTTTTTAATTATTTATTCGGATTGAATTGCAATAGAATTTTCTTCAATCTATAGCCTTCATTTTTGTCATGATACAAAAACGAAGCAAAAAGATCTAGCCAAATCAATCACCTCTGCCGGGTGTTTTGGCTGGCCAGCCCTCCTGCACGTAGAAAATGTAACCTCTAATAATTTGAGTTTAGATTGGTCTTGAACTAACAATAATTAATCTGTTTGAAAATGGTATTTCATCCTTAGCTTAGTACAATCTCTCCACAGCTTATCCACTTGATCCAAACCTTGAGGAAGTAATAATAACAAAAAAAATGCAATCCAGCACAGGGTGAACTGGATTGCAAACAGGTAAGGATAAAATAAACGGTAGCAAATTCATTTGCTACCGTAATTAGATTAATAAACTTAGCGTAATTATATCAATCAAATGCTTAGGATTCTACTACATTACTTATATAGAGTGATAAGCAAATCAAGAAGGGGCTATTTTGTAAAAAAAAATAGAATTTATTTCTGAACAGTCACCAGGTAGCTGATAGCCTGTTGATTATTCAGGTAAATTTGAGCTGGAAAAGTGCCTGTTTTATCGCATTTGTATTGGATAGAAATGCTGTTTGAGCTGAGCTGTTTTACCTCTGCATTCACTGACTTCTGATTGACTTTTAGAGCGATTTGGTCGATCAATTTCATTTGATTTAGGTGTAGTTGGATAACCAGTTTATATCCTTTTAATAACTTGACCTTATATGAAAGTGGAAACACAGGTTTCAGACCTGAGTCAATGGCACTTTCTTTGATGTACGGAAGCTGTAGAAAGTCATGGAGATCAGTAGTTTGCTTAGTGAAGGCATCAGCAGCTTTTACAGGGTAGTGGTTTAACCCGAAAAATTCATGAGAAAATGTTTTGAAGAGTAAAAAACTGAGTGGAATGAGCTATTTTAAAGTGCGAAC
>JBCBHL010000400.1:0-6632 GCA_038525605.1 Bacteroidota bacterium | reverse complement strand
CGAAGCAATCTCAATATTTAAATGTGCATTTAAGCTAAATTGAGATATTGAGATTGCTTCGTGTCCTCGCAATTCACGACTTTTGAGACAACCTCTTTTTTAATTTAGTTTTTGACCTATCCTACGTGAGTCTTTCGACCAATAGATAAAGCCTCCCTTGCCGATCAACAGTTTTTCCGGCACAAAGCCCCAATATCTGGAATCTGCCGAATTGTGTCTGTTATCACCCATCACAAAGTAATAATTCTCTTTGAAAGTGTATCGGTCGATCCTGGCATCTTCAAAATAAATGCCCGACGCTCTTCTTTCTATATTTTCATTTTCCTGCTCGATGTATTGGAAGTAAATATCACTGTTTTTCTCATCAAGAGCGATTTCCATTCCTTTGGCCGGAATCAGCAATGGACCAAAATGATCTCTGTTCCAGTTGAAATTAGGAGACATTGGAAAAGTCATTCGCTCAAAATCACTCTTATGATTGATTGCAGCCCTAGCAGATTTTATCACGGAATTCTTACTGATTAACTTCTCCTGATCAGGTGTCATAAAAGCAATATACAAGGTATCGTTTGCCCTGGCATATTCCGAAATGCCGACTTCATTCATAAACCGGTCATTTAATTGCTGCTTGACCGAAATGACATATTGATATTTCATCTGGCCGAAGTTATCTGCCGTATCACTATTAGCAATAACCTTCCCATCGGAAATGATCAAGCTGTCTCCTGGCATAGCCACACATCTTTTGATGTACATTGTAGACGGTTCGGGAGGATAATAGAACAATATGATGTCATTTCTTTCGATATCCTTGTCGTAGTTGTAAGTAAACCTGTCACCCGTCTGAAGTGCAGGATCCATAGAGGAAGTAGGAGCAACAGCAGTGTTCAAAGGAGATAAAGGTCCATAGTTGACATCATAGACTGTATTCATCAATATGATGTGAAAAGCCGCGAGTCCAAGGTAGACATACCATTTGTCATAACCTATCGGCTCATAAATCTTTTGCGTGTCAACAGCTCTGTAACCTGCGATCCATCCACCAATTTGCCAGATAATCGCCAAAGCAGCCAAAATGATAAATACTGTCAGATTAAAGGTAAGATATTTCACTGCAAAATAGAGCAGTAGCAGCATGACGTAAATCACAATAGCGCTCCTGACCTGCCTGCCATATAAATTACCCATTCCTGGCACGATGATGCTGAACAACAAACCTATTAATTTCTTCTTTTTTTGGTTGTTTTTAACGGATTCAGTCAATTGATCAAGGTGTTAACAGATAAATAGTCCAAATCAGGAAGCTAACAAAGCATTTTTCCTGGAATTACCTCTTCGAAGCACTGTCGCACGGGTCTCTCCCACCAGGTATTTTTCCAATGCCTCCACTGTTGAAATTTCCTGCATACCCGCTATTGCCAGCTTGGCATTTAGCTCTGAACTCTTACCAGGGGCCTTAGCAGTCGGTGTGGCTTTCTCAACTCTGGAAACCTTAAACACTTTTGGTTTAGCTGCCTCCTTCTTTTCAACATCAGGCTTGGCAACTTCTTTCTTTACCGTTTTAGTCGACTTTTTGCTTTTAGCCGCCTTAGCTGCTTTTTTCTTCTTTTCAGCCTCTGCTTTTTTCTTCTTTTTCTCCGCTTCCTTCAGTGCCGCTTTCTGTTTCTTTTTTTCAGCTGCCAGTTCTGCTTTCTCAACTTTTTTGATTTCTCTTAGAAGCAAACTCAGCTTGTTTCTGCCTTTTTCAAACTTTTTTACAAGTGTCTTGAGCGTTTTACTTTTTTCGCCACTTTTGATAGCTACAAATAAATCATTGAGAATATTTTCCTGCTTTTGAAGAAATGCCTCATCCAGTGCATGCAGTTTCTTAAGACCTACGGGATTGTCCTTTTGTTTTGACTTCATAATTATTCACATTGGCTTAACAAATAAGTAATAAAGGTTATCACAAAGATTAATTGTTCGAACTTTTGATTTAAAAGGTCAGTAAATTTTTAGGTTCAATTCATAATTATGAATTCATAATTAGTATAAAACCTAAAAAACCGACCGTTAAAATATTGAAAATTACCCAATACAAAACTAATCGTGATAATGTCTATTACTAAATTAATTCAAATACAAAGAAGATTGCGTTATGTCACTAATTAATTCATAACTATACTTATCTATTGAACAGAACTCACGATCAATCTGTAGAAATCACCTCTCAGAACTTTAAGACCATCCCGACGGAGTTTGGCGTAAGCTGTACCTTACTCAAAAGAGACAAAACTCCTTTTCCGTGATTGTTCATCGTCAGATAGAAAATCAGATCAAAGGCAAATAAAAATCCTCCCTGCAAAACGACTGATTTACCAAAGCCTTTTAGTCTGTCGGCGTTCTTAGTGACATTTTTGGACCTTTCTATCATGTATAAGCCTCCCAGCATATAGGCTACATCAAGGCCGGTATTGAATAAGAGGAGCTTTTCAATTTTCTGCTGCTCCAAAACGGATTGTGATAACGTAAGCGCTGACAGGTCTTCTTTGGCCAAAGACAGATACCCAGCACCAGCAATCCCCAGATTTACCAGATTCCAAAGACCATTCATCTGGTGAAAATACTTATCAGAACCATTTGCTCTGCCTGCCAAAACCGGACTTGACAACAGGTTGGCAGCAGCCCAGCTCCCGAGGATGATCATTCCCGTTTTGGTCTTTTGTATTCTTTGTTGATTATACTCCCTGAGATTCGGATCACTATTTTGCCCAAAAAGCACTGAAGCTGAACAGAAGATTACGATAAACATTGCTAACTTTTTCATATATTCTAGGTTATCACGAAAGATATAATATGTGGACTTTTTAATTTAATCATTCGGTCAATTTTTAGATTTAACTCTTAATTCATGAGGTCGTCTCAAAAGTCGTGAATTGCGAGGAAACGAAGCAATCTCTTTCGTGAAATATGCATTTAAACGAAATAGAGATAGCCGCACTTCGTCGCTATGACGAATCGTAAACTTTTGAGACAGCCTCATTTTGAGTTTCAAAAATCGAACGTTAAACATCGAAATCCACTCAAACAAGGCTAATCATGACATTGTTATTAATAACTCAAAAATACCCTTGGGGTTAATAAAAAAAGATGCATCAGCTTTTACACTGATGCATCCCGCATATATTTGGTTAGCAAATTAAGCCGATCGGCCTATGAAGAACTCTTCTATTTCTGAATAATGATTCTCTGGCTTTTCTCAAATTCGTTAGTAGTTACCCGCATCAGATAAATACCTTCACTAAAAGCGCTCGTATTGATTTCCAGATGTACGTTTCCAGCTTCCTGATCTGATATTCGCTGCGTGTGGACAACTTTACCGTCAAGAGAAACCACATTTACAACTACCTCTGAGTTATTTTCAAGTGACAAATCGATCATTAGCTGATCTTTCGCCGGAATTGGATAAATACTAAAGCTAACCGCCGCTTCTTCGAAAACCACACCTCCGGTAGTACTCCTGCTCTGTGGCACGCCATTACAACCAGTTGGGCAGTTGTTGGTCCATACGCCATTGTTAAACCAGCCATCAGTACCTCTCTGCGTATCAGAAGTTTGGTTACCGCTTCCATCATTGAATACGAAGTTGATATCATTGGCATTGACACCTGAGGGAATAGTCACGGTATACTCATACCATCTGTTACCAATAGCAGTCATCCCCTGACCAGGCCAGTTTTGTGTACCCGACAGGGTCGAATTGGTGGCAGAACTAAATAAGTATGCATTGACATTCGTTCCCCAACTCGTAGGTCTTCTGAAACGAACTTTATAAGTATTGGATCCACCACCTGCTGGCGTACAATCGAACGGACAATTAGCAGTCCACGATCCATTAGCATACCAGCCATCGGTACTTCTGTTGAGGTCTGCAGATTGGTTACCATTGCCATCATTGAATACCAGACTGATGTTCTGAGCAGCTACGCCCGCAGGAGGCGTCAAAGTAAACGAATACCACGGTGTTCCGCTGATGTTGGTTGTTCCCTGTCCAGGCCATCCCTGAGTACCGCTCAATACTTGATTAGTAGCATTGTTGTACCAGTAAACATTGACGTTATTACCCCATGAAGCAGGCTTTCTGAAATTCACTGTAAAAGGATCAACAGTAGTGCCACCACCAGGGTTTCCTCCGCCACCTTGCGTCCATACCGCATAGTCGCTACCGGAAGTTCTCAGCACCCAGCCGCTACCGTTTGGAGACCAGTTACCAGGTCCTAACTTCATCGCAATGGTACCATTTCTACCATCGATATAAGCAGCGTACAAATCATTTCGTGATTCTACGATATTCATGGTCGTACCTGCAAATATTCTGACATCTTTCCTGATGGCAATTAAATCTTCGATAGCGGTTCTCACACTCGTGGGCGCGTCGAAGAAATGCGTCCAGAATACCATTGGGTTACCCGGATGCGTCAAAATGTAGGCATAGCCTTTTCTCAAACTGGCCTCATCGGACGGGAAAACGAAGTTTGATCCACAGCATTGCTGAGCCAGACCTGTATCGTGATTGTCGAGGAAAGTCACTGACTTACCAGGATTGATACCGATCATCCCTGATGCATTTCCAGAAAAGTCTCTCAGGAAAGAAAAGTTATTGGCTCTGATCGCATTTTGCAAAGCCACTTTCGTATTGAAATCAAATGCAGAGGAAGACTGTTCCGTGAAATTCACCCAGTTGTTTGTTTGCACTCTGCTACTTTCCAATAGCTCACCAACCGCAAAGTACGGATTAGTCGCATCGTTGTATTCTTTGTTGAAAATAGGATCGTAACCGTGAACGAAATCATATCTCCATCCGTCGAACCCGATATCATTTCTAAGGAAATTCATCCATCTGATAATTTCTTGTCTGACCGCAGGGTTGAAATGATCCAAATCTCTGGCCGCAGCAAAACCACCATTAGAACCATCCGCTTTCAGGGCAGTACCGGGAAAATAATCACCGTTGATACTTAAGTTCACCGGAAAGTTGACAAACTGAGGACCTTCATCATCAGCAGTGATGTAAAATGTAGGCCATGCAGGATTGTCGAAAGTCACCGCATCCGATGAACCAACTCTGTGATTGATCACAATGTCACTGATCACCTTGACATCAAGCGTATGAAAAGAAGCAATCAGATCGATTAAAGCTTGTTGTGATCCGTAAGCAGAATTCAAATCATAAAGCTCTCTGGGTAAGTAGCCCTGAGGAGCAGCACTATTACTTGGTGGTGGCATCCAAATCAGGTCGATTCCCGCATTGGCGATAGTCTGTTTGTTTTGATCGAGTACATCGTACCAGGTTTGCCCCGGAGGCTGGATGTGTACGTTCCAGTCGAAGGCCTGAAACATCACATCTTCGTCTTGCGCATTAGTCTGAAATGTGAAAAACATTGTCAGGTAAATGAAAACCAGGCTAGCTATTTTAATTACTGGTCTGTTACCAAAAAGAGTTCCTTCCCGGCAAGTTTCTACACCGTTATGAGGTAAGAATTTTTCCATAATTGTTTATTATATAGTTTAAGGTTATGCTGCAAAATCTTCAATAAAAGCCGGTTTATCGGCGCATTTTATAAATTGAAACCCTGAAACAAGTGTTGATTTTGCGACTTTGATAGGAAAATCATCGATAGCGATTTGCAGAAAGGCTTTTTCCCGAATAACGGTACAAGGTCGTGAGCTAGACAAAACAATTTTAATTTCTTTTAAGAAATTCCCAATTCAGGATTTGATACTTCGGAAACTTTTTGAAACCCATTATTCAGAGGAGCTTTATGGATTGAGGGTTCTATTCTGATTACTAACACTGATTAGACTGTTGAAAAATACCCAGTTTTGGGTATTGTGGTTAATTGCTGAATTATCTTATTTAATGATTTGAAAATATCAATCTGAATAGTGGTTAATTACGATGATGGGCTGTCATTTTCTGGATGAATAAATGACTATATCAATTATTCTTGCAAGTGTCTGCAAGCAGATAAGCTTTACATAGTCAGTTGTTTAGATAATTAACGTTGAAAGATAGATGACAGGATATTGGTTGTTATTTAACGTTAGCAATAATTTTTATCACCATGCAGGATAGATTAATATACAATTCGTACATGCATAGCTTCCTAACTAACCGATACAGGGAAACGGCATATTTAAAAAGTTTAGATTTAAAAGAACTCTTAGCAAAAATGAGTTTTGTAGTTGAGACTGAAGTTGGTGATTCAAATATCCTTACTAATTATTCAAAAATGAAATACTTGCAATTAGAAGATAAGTGGTTTGACAGATACGAGTATTCAAATGAAATCACTAATCTCTTTGATCAACATACACAACTTAAAGTTGCCTATTATTATGATCTTGAGATGGTTGATAGAGATGTTTTTTCCCATGTTTATTACTGGTTGCTATCCTTCGTAGATAACAACGCACGTGATTTATTAAGCTGGCACCTTGATGAGCTAGAAAAGATTTTTGAGTTTTTAGAATCTAATGTAGCTCCAAATGAACTTATCTCTGAATACAAAGAGCTTTGGAAAACGATAATTAATGAAATCTATAACAAGGACTTTGAATTTACCGTGTAACCGAAGTCCTTGTTATAGATT
>JBCBHL010000399.1:0-6644 GCA_038525605.1 Bacteroidota bacterium | reverse complement strand
TTATGACCTATCAGGCGCATATCACTTCAGGAATGGACAGAACAAGAGTGATGGGTATGGCTGGTATTCTTGATACTGCCAGATACAGAGCATTTCTTGCCTCTGAATTAAATGTTTCTCCTAAAGATATTCAGGCTGTGTTAATGGGTGGTCATGGTGATACAATGGTGCCGCTACCAAGATATACCACTGTTGGTGGTATCCCTGTAACGGAATTGATCGATGGTGATAAACTGGATGCAATCATTGCCAGAACTCAAAAGGGTGGTGGTGAGCTTGTTAAGTTGATGGGTACATCAGCATGGTATGCGCCAGGATCAGCTGCTGCACAAATGGTAGAAGCAATTGCCAAAGATCAAAGAAGAGTATTCCCGGTATGTGTGAAACTAGATGGAGAATATGGAATTGATGATTGCTACCTGGGTGCTCCTGTTATTTTAGGTAAAAACGGAATCGAGAAAATCATTGAACTTGATTTGAATAGTGAAGAAAAACAACTGTTGGAAACTTCAAGATCGCATGTGAAAGAAGTGATGAGCGTGCTTGATAAGCTGGCCGCTAAATAAGCAGAAATACAATATGATAGATAAGTCGTGCCGTCCGTGGATGGTACGACTTTTTTGTACAACATTTTAGCGTTTACCCAAAGATGCCATTCAAAGACAAATACGAAAAATCGATTCTCAAAAGTAACCTCGTTAGCAGGGATTTGAGCTGGTTGCAATTCAACTACAGAGTGTTGGATCAGGCAAAAAGCAGAGACCGTAATGTCTTTGAAAGGATGAAATTTCTGGCGATCACAGCCTCCAATGCAGATGAGTTTTTTATGATTCGGGTAGGTAGTTTATATAATTACCTGGATTACAACAAAGACCGGGTAGACTATTCAGGGTTAAGATCGAGGGCTTTTAAGCGAAAGCTTTTCGAGGAGATCAGGAAATTTCACAACCAGCAAACCACTTGTTTCAATCAGGATATCGTTCCATATCTTAAAAAGAAGGGAGTCAGAATTGTCAAGTTTAAAAACTTGTTCAAAAGGGAGAAGGAACTGGTTCAGAACTATTTTGAGAAGACTGTGTTTCCAATGCTCACCCCGATGACTTATGATTCCTATCATTCCTTTCCGGTGTTGATGAATAAGGTCATAATTGTTGGTGTAGTATCTGCGGAAGATGATATCAAAAAGATGTCATTTGTTCAGATTCCGATGAACCTGCCTCGCTTTTTTGAAATCGACAGAAACGGAGAGATGTTAATGTTGCCACTGGAAGAGATTGTCCGGTCGTTTATCAGTGAACTCTTTAGAAATGTTCATATTTCTTCGGTAACAGTGTTTAGAATTACCAGAAATGGGGATTTCACATTGGAAGAGTCAGAAGATATCGAAACTAACTTTCTGGAAGAACTCAAGCAAAAGTTAAAAGAAAGAAAAACAGGAAGAGTTGTAAGACTGGAGATTGAAAAGGAAAATGATCCCTGGCTGATAGAACAACTTCGCGAGCGCTGGAATATCGACAATGATAATATTTTCGAAATCTATAAATCGGGAATTCTAGATTTTAGCTGCCTGTGGCAGATCATCAACAATGATGAGTTCAGTGAATATCAGACGATTCATCATAAGCCTGTTAAACCACTCAGTCTGGAATCGAGAAAAGATGATGAAAATATCTTTAACGTACTTAGAAAGAGAGATGTACTGCTGCATCATCCCTACAACTCCATAGAACCGCTACTTGAGTTGATCGAAAAAGCTGCTGAGGATCCTAAGGTGCTTTCAATTAAACTAACGATTTACCGGCTGGCGAAGAACTCGAGAATTGTATCAGCATTACTCAGAGCCCTTGAAAACGGAAAGAATGTGGCGGCACTTTTCGAGGTGAAGGCCAGATTTGATGAGGAAAATAATATCAGACAGGCAAACCGTCTACGAGAAGCGGGATGTTATGTGGTTTATGGAGTCGGAAATCTCAAAACACATACTAAACTTCTGTTGATCGTAAGAAAAGAAGGTGAGCAAGATATCAAGAGGTATATCCATATGTCCAGTGGTAATTACAACGAAAGCACCTCTAAGCTATACACTGATATTGGTTTTATTTCTTCTGATGAAGGTTACGCAAATGACGTTTCAGAGTTCTTTAATGTGATCACCGGTCATAGCCAGCCGGAGGGCTATTACAATCTGATTACCGCGCCAAGAGATATGCGGGATACCCTGATAAGTCTCATCAAACAGGAGGCAAAAAATGCCAAAGCAGGAATTCGCAGCGGGATTGTCATTAAAATGAATTCTCTTCAGGATAAGGAAACTATAGAATCATTTTACAAAGCTTCGCAGGCTGGGGTCAAAATAGAGCTAATAGTAAGGGGGATTTGTTGCCTGCGTCCGGGTAGGAAAGGGCTTAGCGAAAATATCAGTGTTAGATCGATTGTGGGTGACTTTCTGGAACACTCCAGAATCTGTTACTTCCATAATAATGGCAAACCGAAAGTTTATTCAGGTAGTGCGGATATGATGGTGAGAAGCTTCGATCGTAGGCTGGAATCCTTGTTTATTGTCAAAGATGAGCTGTTAAAACAACAAGTCATCAATATTTTAGCTTTCAACCTCAGGGACACGGAAAATACCTATCTGATGAATGAAGACGGTACTTATGATAAGATAAAAACTAAGAAAGGAGAGTCGACATTTAATATTCACAAAGAGTTTTATCATTTGACAAAGAAACAGGTGATGAATGCTAAACTGTTTTAGAGTTTTCATAGATAATTTATTATAACTCATCGAAAAAAGAGATTTGACTTTTTGAGTCATTACTATTCTTTAATTTGCAAGACTTATCTTAGTAGTCTATTGTGGGATAATTAATTAAAAAAGAAATAAATGTACAGGCTTTTCCTTGCTCTATACTGCCTGATTTTTTTTGGAGAATTTTCTGATGCTTTTGTCGATAGTAATCGAGTAAAAGTTCCGACGGAAGATCACTATTCCTTAGAGGTTGCTACCAATAATATTCAATATTTTGAAGATGTAGCAGGCATGTCAATTGACGAGGTACTGGCCGATCCTGCAAGATTTAAATCGTATACTGACAGTACTGAATTGCTCAGAAAGTCTGATTATTGGCTTAAGATTTCTCTCGATGTAGATGCAGGCTCTGCCCCAGATAAACCTGGCAACCGGATGTATTTCTATGCCAACAAAAATGATTTTGTAGATACCTACCTGATACAGAATGGAAAGAAACTGCAGTTTTTCAGAACCGGATATTTGTATCCTTCGTCTGAGAAGCTTATCAAAAATTCATCTTATCATGGCTTCTTCGAAATGTCCGAAGTGTCAGGTGCATGTGAGATTTTAATCAGGTTTTCTGCTGGTATTCACCCTCACAACGTCGATTTTCAGCTCAAAAGCGAAGAGGCATTTCTTAAATCGGTGTCCTATGATTATGTAATCACATTTGTTTTCCAGGGCATCTTGCTGATTATGACTGTTTATTCGGTGCTGGTATATTTCAGTTCGAGGGAAAAAGCCTATTTATTCTACGGTCTTTACATACTGTTGATTAGTTTTTTTTACATGCTCGCCGATGGGATTCTGAGAGAAAGCATTTTTCCTGAAGTGCCTACAGCGTCATATGTTTTGATTTCTGTAGTCATTTTAGCGCCTGCCATGTATTTTCGGTTTTTGCAGGAGTTTCTGGAAATTTCGGATTTGCTGCCAGAGTGGGATGTGTTTTTTAAATGGGTTGGCAGGGTTCATTTCATCATATTTGTTGGTGCTATCATCTTATTTTATACAGTTGATGATATACGAATAGTTTCAAAAGTGGTGAGGGTTACCGTCGGAATAGACTGTATCATCGGTCTTGTTTTGAATTTTTTACTATCGAGAAAACAGCACAAACTCATCAAGTACTTCGTCTATGGTTCTCTGGCTATTTTGATTTCTGCCTTGATAGACGCTATCAAATGGGACATGGGTGATAGCGATGGATTAATTACCAGGTGCGGGTTGATCGCGGAGATTTTATTCTTTTCATTGGGACTAGGCAAGAAAATGAAATTGGTGGAATCCGCTAAAAGGACTGTCCAGTTTCAGTTGATGAATCAGTTGAGATCTAATAAGGAAAGTGCAGAGAAACGACAGATTGAATTACAAAAGCAGGTTGCCATTAGAACAAAAGAACTGCAGCAACAGGCTACCATGCTGCAAAAAGCAAAAGAAGCCGCCGAGGATGCTTCCCATGCCAAGTCAGAGTTTTTATCGATCATGAGTCATGAGATAAGGACTCCTATGAATGGTGTTATTGGGATGACTCACTTGCTGTTGCAGGAAGAACCAAAACCTGATCAGGTAGAAAATTTAAAGTCTTTGAAGTTCTCCGCGGAGAGTCTTTTAGCATTGCTGAACGATATACTTGATTACAATAAGATAGAGTCTGGCGTTTTAACGCTGGAAGAGACGGATTTTAGCCTTAGCCAGCTAGTTCGCGGAATTGGATATCAGTTCAAACCCAGAGCTGCCTCCAAAGGAATTGATTTCGATATTTCTATTGACCCCGGCATTCCGGAGTGGCTGGCTGGTGACCCAACGAGGATCAATCAGATTTTAATGAATTTGATTAGTAATGCCGTGAAGTTTACCAATAAGGGAGGTGTTTCTTTTGATATAAACATGCGGGAACAGCAAGGAGAGCTGATCTGGCTTACTTTTGAAGTTAGAGATACAGGCATAGGTATCCCGGAAGATAAGCTGCCGGTGATTTTCG
Organism: Bacteroidota bacterium; assembly: GCA_038525605.1. Lineage (GTDB taxonomy): Bacteria > Bacteroidota > Bacteroidia > Cytophagales > Cyclobacteriaceae > JANSWY01. Next base: position 1,869 of record JBCBHL010000399.1, on the reverse strand, counting down.
ATAGGTTTACGCAGGCTAGTACAAGAACCAGTAGGGAATTTGGAGGCACAGGCTTAGGGCTGGCAATTACTAAACGGTTACTGGAATTGATGTCCAGTAGAATCACACTCGATAGCATCGAAGGAGAAGGATCCAGGTTTTACTTCACTCTCAAGTTGAAAATTGGGGAGGAGCACAAAGTTACAACAAACGACTCCACCTTGGAAAAGATGAAAAAATCTGTGAGAGGAACCAAAGCCCTGATTGTTGATGACAATAAGATGAATCGGATCATTCTGGAAAAGTTCCTGACTAAGTGGGGTATGCAATATGACAGTGTGGAGGATGGCATCAAGGCGCTTGAATCAATGGAGGAAAACAATTACGATATTATTTTGCTGGATATACAGATGCCTTACATGGACGGATTTGAAGTTGCCCGCAGAATCAGAAAAATGAAAGGGATTGAATCCCATAATATGCCGGTAATCGCGCTTTCGGCAGATGTTTTTGCAAATGTTTACAATAAGTTGATTGAATCCGGAATGGATGATTTTGTGTCTAAACCTCTGGATCCCAATGAATTGCTCGAAGTAATCTACAAATATACCATGCGGGTAACCGTATGATTCAAACCCATAATTACTAATGAAACACGATTGATGATTAAACTGCTAAAAATTGTATTCTTTCTTAACCTGATATTGCCATTGCAACTACTTGCTGATACGGCTAAACCTTTGGTTTTGGAAGATAGCAGATCATCATATTTACTGGAGGATTATTTGATCCTGTACGGAGGTACCGATAATTTCAATTTGTTGAGTCATGCTGAAAAGCTTGTCGATAATCAACAAAACCTACATATAGACTCAATCGATCAAACTCAAAAATACCTATGGGGTTATTTCGATATCAAAAACAATAGTCAAAAGCATCTGAATTGGTGGATAAACTTTTGTAATAATGACTATGTGACGGTCCTCATTGAAGGTGAAACGTATAAAACCGGATATCTGGTCAAGGGATCAGAGAAACCCATAGTAGCAGGCTCATATTATGTGCCAATTACATTGAAGAGCGATCAGGTGCAACGGGTTTTCTTTAAAATCGAGAAAGATTTCCATGATTTTAACCTGAATTTCAGGATTGACAATGAGATAGAAAGAATCAATAGTCTGTGGTATAAGAAGTTATGGGCAATGGCTTTACAGGGGATTTTATTGATCATGGCCATGTATGGTTTGCTCATTTATTTCAGGCTGAAAGAAAAAGTATACCTTTTCTATAGTTTATATCTCATCAGTACTTCGATATTTTATTTATTCGTCGATTCATTTCTGAGAGAATATCTAATTCCGGAATTGCCCACATTATCCTACTTAGGGGTGATTGCCTTGTATCCTTCGGCAATTTTTTACTTTCATTTTCTTAAAAGATTTATAGATTTTAAGGAAGTAAAGCAATGGTTGTACCTGCTCATTAACAGGACTCTGTATGTGAGCTATTTTTTGACAAGTGCTGCATTAATCACCTTTCTGACTGGTTATGAGCAATACCTGGAACCGTTAAGTCAGCTGTTCATTGTACTCAATGCGACCATTGCGCTGGTGTCGCTTGCTTACCTGGCCTACACTAAAAATGAGATGGGTAAGTATTTTATACTTGGCTCATCATTTCTGCTGATATCAGCTATCGTAGACGCATTGCTGTGGGATAGTGAGTTGGTATGGGGCAGCTTTACGAGGCTGGGTTTAGTGATTGCGATCAGTTTTTGTTGCATCTCGTTGCGCTCTCTGGCATGATACCTGACTCGTTCCCCTAGACCAAGAGAAAAGAAACAGATCTCAATCACTAAACCCAGCCTCGTAAAGCTGCCCCATACCAACT
>JBCBHL010000398.1:0-6658 GCA_038525605.1 Bacteroidota bacterium | reverse complement strand
AGATAACTCTGTTTTGATACTGATAATATTTAGCAGCATTTTGATAATCAATATGCTGAGTAATCGGGAGGCCAACGAATTTGTGTTTGATCTTTTTAATAGTCTTTATCAAACTCAATCCCGTTCTGTCTGATTTATCAGATTCAAAGTCAGCCTCTTCGTAGGCAATTCTTAACAAAGACGGGATTTTCTTTAGCTCAGCTTTCAGTCTGCTGGTATACCATTCTATCCCTTCTCCTACCTGATCCTGATGGTTCTTAAGGGTCTCACCACTCAGTCCTTCTTTCAACAAGGTGCTGACCTTAAAAAAAGCATCATTTTTCAATTTATCGATTGCCTTTTTCCTTCTGACCTGTTCGGCAAGTTCTTTGATTTTGATCAACTCATTTTTAACAACATCTACTCTTTTGAGTAAATCTGAAATAATACCCTGATGATCTCTTACTACCTGTGAGAAGGTTTTTCGATAAAATAGCTCTAGCACCAAGAGTCCATTTTTTTCAAGTGTACTAATATCGCTGGCTACTTCTTTATATTTGGATAATTGAAGTTCTGGCAACTCGATAGAAAATGTGCTAGGCAGCTCTGTCGATGCTTTCGGCGTATCTCCGGAGACAACTTCAAATTCTTCAAAAACCTTGGAAGCATTGATTACCAGCGCACTACCAACTTCATCCAGAATATCGCTGATGTCGTCATAATGATCACCCAGCCTCTTATATTCACTATCAGATATTCCCAGTATTACTAAATCTGTGTCTGCCGATTCCTCACTGATAATTTCTTTCTTCGACCGGGGATCTATCTCATTATCGATTATGTCAACCTCAGCATCAATTCGAAAGCCTTTTAAAATTGATCTGGTCGCTCTGTAAACATTCTCTTTTTCTGCTGCTACTGGATTGATAATCTTGAGTCTGGTTCGACAGCTGGGCCAGATTTCAGAAGCAGCCAGGTGCTGGATAATATTCATGGCGAAAGATAGATTTTTATCTCTGCCTGACCACCAGATATCGACGGTCTTATGCTGACCGAATTGCTGTTCCAGATTGTAATCCAGAAATATTGAGCTATATCCATTCTGATCGAATCCTTTCAACAAGTCGATAAACTGGTCTTTACTTCTTGGATTTCGGCTCCATCCCATCAGAATGGTATTGGGCTCCACGCCTGAAAAGCCGTATACCCGGGAGATGCTGTCCATTCCTGCATAAACGTCCTTACAGCTGAATTTATAATGGAAGTAGCCCATCGTATCCTTCTCTTCATGCAAGTTCGAACTGGTTTTCGCCAGAATCCTTGAGCCTCCTTCCACCAGTTCAAAAGCAGATAGAATTCCCAGCTGCCCCGATACTGCCTTCCCCATCTGTATCATGTATTTGCGGGTATTGGGGTTACCGGAAAACATAATTACATTCGGTCTCCAGTTTCTCTGGTGAGGCTTATTTTTCGTAAGCCTTGCCAAACCTGTTTTCACCAATGAAGCCCACACGCCACTCCAGGCATCTCCTGACTCTAATCTTAACTCTTTGTTTTTCAGATAAAGGAACAAAGAACCTAGCAACACTACAGCTCCTAACATTGCCAACGGGTCCAGTTGAACCATCACAATGATACAAGCCACAGCACCAATTACGCTAATCCACCCTGAAACCTTGAACTCAGGCCTGAAGTCGGCACTCGTCCACTTTTCAAACGCTGCGCTGATGTTTAGAAAACCATATGTGGTGATGAAGAAAATGGAGACTATCCTGGCGATTGCATCCAGCTCACCAATTAAAATACCTATTTCAGCAATGGCAAATGTTAATAACAAGGCATTCCTGGGTTCGTTGGTTTTGCCCGACCCCTTTGAAAAAATGGTAGGCGTAATTTTATCAATAGCAGTAGCTTGCAGTATTCGTGGCGCCCCTAAAATACTACCCAGCGCTGACGAGATAGTAGCTCCGAATATACCTGCTAAAACTAACTCCGGCACCCAGGCAATATCCATCATCGGAATCTTACCAGTGCTATCTCTTAACAATCCGCCATCGACTGTGTAAGCCAGAAAAAATGCTAGTCCAATATATACGACAAACCCCACTAAAATGGCCATAATAGACCCTCCAGGGATAGATTTCTTCGGATCTTTCAAATCCCCCGACATAGAAACACCTGCTTCAAAGCCAGTTACCGCTGGAAAGAAAATTCCAAATAACACCATAACGGTGAACCTGGAATCCGGATTCATCTGAAGAGTTGGCGCAGTAGCCACCGAATCATGCCCACCTACCCCAGCGAAAATGGAAACGAGGGAAAGCAGAATCAAGCCCAGAATTATATATTGTGTTTTGATAGCCAGCGATGTGCTGATAAACGTGATAATCGTAATCGCAAGTAAGGTGGCTGACCCCACAAATCTGATGTTATCTTTTAAGTTATCAAACAACGCGATTTTATCTGTAGAGCTAAGGAGTGTCTCGGAAAAACCAATCAGATATAAGCTCACACTGAAGGAAAGCCCCACAAAAAGCGCGATCCCAATAGTTCCTCCAATTGGTAAACCCAGACTTCTGGAAATCATATAATAGGTACCGCCAGCCTCTACCTTTTTATCAGTAGCAATTGAAGAAACACTTAAACCGGTTGTCGCAGAAATAATATGCGCTACCACGATGATCCCCAAAGTTGCCCATAGTCCAGCTTCACCGATGATAGTGGGAAGCCGCAGGTACATTATCACCCCGAGAATGGTTAGGATAGAAGGAACAAAAACTCCTCCGAAGGTTCCAAACTTATTTTGTTTAGCCATGTGATCCGATTGAAGTATTTACGCTAAAAGACTACAAGAATAATCAAATTCTGATACGTCAGATAGAAAGATACATTGAATCAATGATATAATTATGCATTTAATTCAGTTTGATAAATCCGGCAGTGAAAATCACTAAGCCGCTTTCGTAAAAAGATGAAGACAAAATTCGTTTTTTTACGACTTGAGGCCTTTTTCTCACTATCTACTCTATTCAAGCGCCTTCCTTTGAACGCTTTTCTGTATCATGCTGTTACAAGACATAATCAATGCACAGGCCTTTTTATTTGTTGTTCATCCTTCAAAAAAGCAGTTTCTAAATAAAATTGATAAACATTTCAATAGACCTCAAAATTGGTTAGTTTGCATCGGTCGGGTTTTACCATTATTTATGGAAGATTTTAATGCATATACTGGGGCAATTGCCATTTCGTCAGTCATTATAATTTCGTATTTTTTCAATCTTATCTCCAATAAGACCAAAATACCAAGTGTCTTATTGCTGATAGGTCTTGGCATTCTCATACAGGAATTGCTGAAAAGTGCCGCTATTGATCTGCAAATCAATATCATGGAAGCATTAGAACTTCTGGGCATAGTAGGATTAATCATGATTGTACTGGAAGCAGCGTTAGACCTCAAGCTTAAAAAGGAAAAATCCGGCTTGCTGATCACCTCATTTATTATTGCATTAATTGCATTGGTTGCCACAGCATTTTCTATTGCTGGAATCTTCTTTTACACAGGTATCATCGACAATTTCTTTGATTGCCTGGTATATGCTATTCCTCTTTCTATACTCAGCAGCGCAATCATCATCCCGAGCGTAGGTAGCCTGATCGACTCCAAAAAAGAATTCCTGATCTATGAGAGCACTTTTTCTGATATCCTTGGCATCATGTTTTTTTACTTCCTGTTGGGTAATGTAGATGCGACCAAACCCTCGGAAGTTGTACTGGAAGTAACCGCAAGTATCGCGCTCACCATTGTGCTTTCGGTAGTCATCAGCTATACACTGGTCATCTTATTGCAAAGAGTGGAAGCTAAAGTAAAGCTCTTCTTTTTTATTTCTATTCTAGTGGCGTTGTATTCAATTGGGAAAACATTTCACCTGTCGTCTCTTTTGATCATTATGGTTTTTGGCCTGGTATTGAATAATCACGAAGTGTTTTTCAAAGGATTTTTAAAGAAATTCGCCAACACTAAAATCCTAAACCATATCACGGAAGATTTTCATCTAGTTACCAATGAGACCGCATTTGTTGTCCGGACTTTTTTCTTCGTTATTTTCGGGATGACGCTCGACTTTTCAGGAATTGCCAATATCGATGCAATTCTGATGTCACTGGGCGTGCTTGCTGCCACATACCTCATCAGGTTTGTGCTGCTGAAGTTATTCATTAAAAAAGACATTACCCCGCAGTTATGGATTGCGCCAAGAGGACTGATTACAGTATTGTTGTTTTTCTCAATTCCCGCAAATCATCTTGCAGATGGATTCAATCCAACTATTCTCTTAATTGTTATCCTGGCGTCCAGTTTTATCATGTCTGGTGGACTGATTGCCAAAGGTGAAGATTCAGGCCCCGCACCCGAGTCTCTTGAATTTGATGACTGGGAGGAACTGGATAAAGAAATTGAAGCTTTAAAAAGCGAGTCACAATCAGCAGAATAGGCTTTTCATGACTCTTCCATAGCCTCGGGATCGTAGGTCTGAGGTTCCAGATAATGGGGGTAAATTTTCATATGTCGTTGTTTGATCTCCTCGTAGAGGATTTTACGCAGTTGATTGACGTCTTTTTTATTTAAAGCACTCATCCGAAACGAATGATCTTTTTGATTGTATTTGTCACCGGAAAATATCTTTTCTTTCGCCGAAACCTGCTCTTCTACCAGGTCATCATCAGCTTTCAAAGTCACAGAATCTACTTTGTTGTAGATTTTAATAGTCTTGATTTCCGATGCTCCGATCTCTGCCAAAGTCTCCTCTACTACTTCTACGTGCTCTTCAAATGCAGGATTTGAAACGTCAATGACATGCAGCAAAAGATCTGCCTCTTTCACCTCGTCCAGAGTTGACTTAAATGATTCAATCAGATTATGCGGCAACTTCCTGATAAAGCCTACAGTATCTGATAGCAGGAAGGGTATTTGATTGATCACTACCTTTCTCACAGTTGAGTCCACGGTTGCAAACAGCTCATCTTTTGCGTAAACGGCTTCTTTACTCAGCTTCCTCATCAGCGTTGACTTTCCTGCATTGGTATAGCCAACAAATGCCACCCTTACAATATTACTCCTGGATTTTCTCCTGGTAGCACTTTGCTTTTCTATCTTCTCCAGTTTTTTCTTTAAAACACTGATCTGATCTCGGATGATCCTTCTATCGGTTTCTATTTCTTTCTCTCCGGCACCACCCCTAGTTGAGGTTCCTCCACGCTGACGTTCCAGGTGAGTCCACATTCGGGTAAGCCTTGGCATCAGGTACTGGAATCTGGCAAGCTCCACCTGCGTTTTCGCCTGAGAAGTTTGGGCTCGCTTTAGGAAAATATCCAAAATCAGCAGACTCCTGTCATATATTTTTACCTTCAGCTCTTTTTCCAGGTTTCTCAGCTGTGAAGGGGTGAGGTCATCATCGAAAATGACAATATCAGCATTTTGAGCCTTTACACTGGCAATTACATCTGCAAGCTTTCCTTTCCCTATAAAGGTTCTTCTGTCAGGAGATTCTAACTTCTGTGTAAAAACATTCACGGTTTCAATATCAAGCGTTTGGGCGAGAAACTCCAGCTCGTCGAGGTATTCCCTCGTCTTTTCATCCGATTGTCCCTGCAGAATTAGCGCAACTAAAATTGCCTTTTCCTTTTCTTTTTTTGTACTGATTAATTTTGCCATTCAAAGACTTAAATTTGTTTACTAACGTTGAATCGACAAAGTTGGTCGACTTCAAACATATAATCACAAAAAATCCTGATATATTTACAAATTGATTAACAATGCATCATTAGCAAAGGTGAAAGTAGCTATCGCAATAAATACATCCTGGAATATACTCAATTTTAGATCAGGGATCATAAAAGAGCTGATCAAAAACGGGCACGATGTATATACGATATCACCGGAGGATAGTTCTACGAAGGAATTGGAGGCGCTTGGGTGTAAAAGCCATCACATCAGCCTGGAAAACAGTGGAATGAACCCTTTGAAAGACTTTGGGTACTATCGTGACTTTGTAAAGGCATTGGATACTATTCAGCCGGATATCGTTTTATCATATACCATAAAGCCGAACATATACGGTTCTATTGCCTGTAAAAAAAGAAATATTCCGGTAATCAATAACATCAGTGGGTTAGGAACTGCATTTTTATGGAATAAAGCATTAAAGACACTTGTCAAAAACCTGTACAGATATGCTTTCAAAAACAGCAGTCATATTTTCTTTCAAAATATTCATGACAAGAATTTATTTCTCGAAGAAATCAATATTACGGAAACAATCACCAGCATTTTACCAGGTTCAGGTGTTGACACTAAGCATTTTGCTCCTGTAAAGGGTAGCAAAGACTCTGCTAACTTTACCTTTTTAATGATTTCGCGACTTCTTATTGACAAAGGAATAGCAGAGTATTGTGATGCGGCAAAGATGCTGAAATCCGAAGGTCACGACATTATCTTTCAGGTGCTTGGAAAAGCGGAAGAGGGCCATAAAAGAGGATATTCCAAAGAAAAAATTGAGTCACTGGCCAATGAAGGCATTATTGAATACCTGGGCACAACTACTGATGTGAGAGATTATATAGCATCCGCAGACTGCATTGTATTACCCTCTTACAGGGAAGGTACTGCACGCACCTTACTGGA
>JBCBHL010000397.1:0-6665 GCA_038525605.1 Bacteroidota bacterium | reverse complement strand
ATATAGCAAACGTTTTCATTTACTTTAATGCCTGTTATGGGAGGTTAAAGCGTCAATAAGAATCTTTAGGTAGATTTTTATAGATCGTCTCTATCAGTATATGAAAACGTTTGCTATATAAATTTGTGCCATAAACCATATCATTTCTTGTGAATACTTCTAAAAACAACTAATTTTTTGGTGTATTTTAAAAATTTTTAAATGAATAGTATCACCTACTCTAAACTAAGCCTAATGATGTTTCTCCAGTTTTTTATTTGGGGGGGATGGTTTGTGACATTAGGAACTTTTATGGGAGACAATCTCAATGCAACAGGTGCGGAGACGGCAATGGCCTACTCAACGCAATCATGGGGAGCCATCATAGCACCGTTCATCGTTGGATTAATTGCCGACCGATTTTTCAATGCAGAGAGAATTTTAGGAGTGATTCACATCATTGGCGGTGTACTGATGTATCTAATGGCCAACACCACTGATTTTTCAGCATTCTATCCATATGTATTAGCCTATATGATATTGTATATGCCTACATTGGCATTAGTCAACTCAGTAGCTTTCAGGCAACTAACAGATCCTTCCAAGCAATTTTCGATGATTAGAGTCTGGGGAACAGGGGGCTGGATTGTGGCTGGTTTAGTCATCAGTTTCGTTTTTTCATGGGATAGCGAAGCATCCAGAGCGACAGGATCTCTGAAAAATACTTTTTTGATGTGTTCTGCGGCTTCAATTTTACTAGGAGTTTTTAGCTTTATGTTGCCCAAGACTCCTCCTGTACAGGATAAAAACAAGAAGGTAACAATCAAAGATATCTTAGGACTCGATGCACTAAATTTATTGAAAAACACCAATTTTCTCGTGTTTTTCCTTGCATCAGTATTAATATGTATTCCCCTGGCATTTTACTATCAGCATACAAACCCGTTTTTATCAGAAATAGGAGTAAGCAACCCCACAGGTAAAATGACGATCGGTCAGATGTCAGAAGTACTATTCATGCTGCTACTGCCACTTTTCTTTAAGAAGTTTGGCATCAAAAGGACACTCATGGTAGGTATGGCAGCATGGGCGTTGCGTTATGTGCTATTCGCCTATGGCAATGCTGACTCGATGGTTTTTATGCTTTTCATCGGAATTGCGCTACACGGAATCTGCTACGATTTCTTTTTTGTGTCAGGACAAATTTATACAGACTCCAAAGCAGGAGAGCAGTACAAAAGCTCAGCTCAGGGTCTCATTACTTTAGCAACTTACGGGGTAGGAATGCTCGTTGGATTCTGGGCTGCTGGCAAGGTAGCAGATTCATACGTCGTTGACGGAGTCCATGACTGGAATCTTATTTGGATATTACCAGCAATATTTTCTGCAGGAGTATTATTACTATTTACCATTTCCTTTAAGAATGAGGAGATAACTTATAAAGCTTAAAAATTACACAGCATAAACTTATAATCAATGCGTAAGAGAATTAGAATGGGTATGATGGGAGGTGGTAGCAATTCCTTTATCGGAATTGTTCATAGAATAGCTGCCTACATGGGTGAAAAATATGAATTGGTCGGGGGCGTATTTGACTCTGATTATGAAGATGGTAAAAAATTTGCTGAGAGCCTTCAACTGGACGTTTCCAGAACCTATGCCGATATTGATCAGTTTATCGATGGAGAATCCGCGAAACCTGCCGATGAAAAAATAGAAGTAGTGGTGATCGTTACTCCCAACTTCCTACATTACGAAATGGCCAAAAAGCTGATTTCTAGTGGCTTTCATGTGATTTGTGAGAAACCTGTCACGACAACATCGGCCGAAGCTTTGGAGATAGAGGAGTTGGTCAATAAACATCAGGTAGTTTTTGCGCTTACACACACCTATACTGGTTACCCGATGGTTAGGCAAATGAAATCTATGATTGCTAATGGCGAGATCGGTAAGGTTCAGAGGGTGGACGCACAATATTATCAGGGGTGGATCAATCCGGTAATCCACGAGGCAGACAAAAGGAAGACGGTGTGGAGACTCAATCCTGATGTGTCGGGTATTAGCTGTTGTATGGGTGATATAGGTGTTCACGCTTTTAATATGCTAGAATATGCCGGAGGCGATCAGGTTGATAAAGTATTGGCAGACTTAAATACGCTTTATGACGATAATGCACTTGACGTTGACGGTACTGTATTAATTAGGATGAATAATGGAGCGAGAGGCGTGATAAGGGCCAGCCAGATTGCTACGGGGGAGGAAAATAATCTCAGAGTGGCCTTCTACGGTGACAAGGGAGCATTGAAATGGGAACAGGAGAACCCAACTTGTCTTGTCTGGATCAATGAGGGAGAACCTGCCAGAATATTAAAACCTGGTAATGAGTACAATTCTGAATTCGCCAACGAAAGTACAAAAATTGCTCCCGGACATCCCGAAGGGCTATTTGATGCGATGGGAAATATTTACGAAGGGGCCGCTAAGGCAATCCGCGGAGAAGGATACAAAGCCGGAGCATTCCCTACCATACTCGATGGTGTCAGAGGTATGAAATTTATTGAATCAGTAGTAGATTCAAGTAATAGAGATAATATCTGGGTCAATATCTAAAATCATAAAACGAGACTTATGAAAACCATAAAAGGGCCGGCAATCTTTCTGGCACAGTTTGCAGATGATACTGCACCTTATAATTCTCTCCCAGGTCTATGCAAATGGGCTGCTGAAAAAGGTTATAAGGCGATACAAATTCCTTCGTGGGACAATCGATGTATTGATCTGGAGCTGGCATATGAAAGTGATCAGTATGTTTCAGAAGTGCTCGATATTGTAAAATCTCACGGGCTCGAAATTTCAGAATTAAGCACTCATTTACAAGGGCAGTTGGTAGCTGTACACCCTGCTTATGATACCATGTTCGATGCTTTTGCACCGCAGGAGAAAAAGCAAAATCCTGCCGCAAGGACAGATTGGGCAATAGATCAGGTTAAGAAAGCAGCAGCAGTCAGTAGAAAATTAGGTATTGACAGAATGGCTACTTTTAGTGGTGCCCTGCTTTGGCAAACCATGTATCCCTGGCCTCAGAGACCTCCGGGATTAGTGGAAACGGGCTTCAAAGAATTAGCAAAACGCTGGCAGCCAATTTTGGACTTTGCCAATGATCAGGATGTGGATGTATGTTACGAAATTCATCCAGGTGAAGATCTTCACGACGGAATTACCTTTGAGAAGTTTCTGGAAGCGACAGGAAATCACAATAAAGTCAAAATTCTCTATGACCCTTCGCATCTGCTATTGCAACAAATGGATTATCTGGCTTATATTGATATCTACCGGGATTACATCAAAATGTTTCATGTGAAAGATGCTGAATATCATCCAGATGGAAGGTCTGGCGTCTACGGTGGCTATCAAAGCTGGATCGACCGACCCGGAAGGTTTAGGTCATTGGGTGACGGACAGGTAGATTTTAAGCAAATATTTAGTAAGCTGTCACAATATGATTATGATGGTTGGGCAGTATTGGAGTGGGAATGCTGTATCAAAAGCCCTGAGCAAGGTGCTAGTGAAGGGGCCCCATTCATTAGTGATTGCATCATTGAAGTAACTGAAAAGGCATTCGATGATTTTGCGGGTGCTGCATCTGATGAAGAAAGAAATAAACAAATACTTGGAATAAAGAATTAATAGCACAAAAATGAAGAGATTCTTATACTTGCTACTGACAATCCTACTGATCCAGTCCTGTGGAGAAAGTACTGATAACCAAATAGAAAGGCCCAGAGAAGCATGGGTTTTCAGATCTGTTTTGGATGAAAAGCCAAGAATGGTGACCGCTGCGCTAAGCGATGAATTATGGCTCGCCTACGATGCGGAAGATGCATCAGTTTATAAGATTTGGAAAGGAGGCGTTAATTTCAACGGTGCGGTTTACACCACTGTACACGGCCCTCAGCCTACAAGTCTCGGCTATGCTTATTATCAGCAAGAAAATAAAGCCGATCAGTGGGTTATTGAACAGAATGGCACGGTATATAATCCTCAAATAGTGTATAAGGGACATGCTGTCACAGACAATAAAGCAACGATCAAATATCAGCTAAAACTCAAGGATAATAGTGTTCTGAATGTTTCTGAAACTCCCGAATACATTAAAAGAGGCAGACAAAATGGTCTTTCGAGAGTCTTTACGATTGGAGGTATTCCAGATGGGGTTAAAGTGGGACACAAAACTACTATTACCTCATTAATGAATGAAAATGACTTCAAAGTAGAGGGGGCAGAGTTTGTACTTGAATCAGTTGATACAAAGGAATACAAAGATGGCGCTACCAAACAGGTTTCAGGAACTATTTACCTTATTCCTGATAGTAGTACCGAGTTGAGAGTTTTCTATCACCCGGGATTTGATGATTTTACAGAAGAATCGGATGCTACAAAAGAAGAAGATGGCACACCCAAAGGTTTGGCCTTAATCAATGAGAGTGATTGTAGATCCTGTCACAATGAGAAGTTAAAGACAGTAGGCCCTTCATATTTGTCAGTGGCAAGAAAATATCCTGATAGTGACGCTACGGTCGAGAAATTGGCTGGAAAGATAATCAATGGTGGAAATGGTATCTGGGGTGCAGCGTTGATGACGGCTCATCTTGATTTGGATGAAGAGGATGCAAAAGAAATGGTTCGTTACATCCTCACCCTTGACGACAATGATGAAGGTGGTAGCCAGCAAAAGTATACATTGGGTTTAAAAGCAATTTCACTGGATGTTCAGGAAGACTATGTGCCTGGAAATGGACAGGGATTCGCAGCTCACTTATACCTATTGGGAGACGGTGGCGTGAAGGATGCTACTGAGAATGATTATCCTGTGAAAAGTGGAGTGGCAACAGCATTGCATGCCCTTGATCTGACAGATTTCCCGGAACCGAGAGAATCTATTGCAATGGAATTCATCGGTGCAATCGAAATACCCGAAGACGGTAGCTATGATTTTAGGTTGATCAGCGATGATGAATCATTCTTGTACATTGATGGAAAAGAAATTATTGATAATGGTGGCTATCATGGTCCTCGCCCAATCGATGGGGAAATGTATTTGAAAAAAGGGAAGCATGATATAAATGTGCTTTATTCAAATGCTGGAGGCGGAGCGGCCTTGTCGTTGCAATGGTTTGACAAAAAGCAGGAAGCTTTCGTTCTGCTGGAAGGAGATATCATCTCACATAAAACCAAGGATTTTAAGAAAACAGTTCCTTTTATTCCGGCTGGAGCTTTAACCAAAGCTATTCCGGGAGATGTTTTACCACTGACAAGTGTTCATCCTTCTTTTGACTTATTTCAGGCCCGACCTGATGAGTTTCAACCCAGGGTTGGCGGTATCGATTTCTTCTCCGACGGAAGAATGGTGGTTTGCACATGGGATTCTCTCGGTCCTGTATATGTAGTGGAAAATTATATGACTGATAATCCGACAGATATCAAAGTGAAAAAGATCGCTGTAGGTTTAGCAGAGCCCCTCGGAATACAAGTAGTAGACGATGAAATTTATGTACTGCAAAAGCAGGAGTTGACAAAGCTTGTAGATACCGATGCTGATGGGTTAATTGACGAATATCAAACAGTATCCGACCAATGGAAAGTTTCTGCTAATTTTCATGAATTTGCGTTTGGACTGGTTTATGAAGATGGCTATTTCTACGCAACATTAGCGACAGCAATTATGCCAGGTGGAGCCAGCGCAAGCCCACAAATCCCCGACAGAGGTAAAGTAGCTAAAATCAGTAAAGCAGATGGCAGTGTGGAATTTGTTGCAAAAGGCTTAAGAACACCCAATGGAATAGGAATCGGAGCGGATGGAGAAATGTTTGTTGCTGATAATCAGGGTGATTGGCTGCCAGCTTCTAAAATAGTGCATATCAAAGAGGGAGCATTTTACGGGTCTAGGTCAGTAGATCCAGTGGAATCTCAGAACTGGGAAGAAAAGTTGCCCGTTGTCTGGTTGCCACAAGACGAAATTGGTAATTCACCCAGTGAGCCTGCCAGACTGAATGTCGGACCATATAAAGGACAGATGATTCATGGCGAGGTAACGCACGGTGGATTGAAGAGAGTTTTTCTGGAAAAAGTGAACGGAGAATATCAGGGAGCAGTCTTTAGGTTTACACAGGGCCTGGAGTCAGGCGTTAATAGAATTGACTGGACACCGGATGGTAATTCGATAATTATCGGTGGGGTGGGAAGCACGGGTAACTGGGGACATGCCGGAAAACTATGGTATGGACTTCAGCGATTGACTTACAATAATAAACCAGTCTTCGACATGTTGGCCGTGAGAGCAAAATCGAATGGTTTTGAGATTGAATTTACTGAGCCTATCAAAGATGGTCAGAATGTGAGTGCCAATGATTTTCTGGTTCAGCAATGGTACTATAAGCCAACCATTAACTACGGTGGCCCCAAACTCGATCTGGAAAGTCTTGAAGTGAAAAACTTCTATTTGAGTCAAGACAGGAAGAAAGTGTTTTTTGAATTGCCAGGGATCAAAGAAAACCATGTTGTTTACTTCAGAGTAAGAAATCCATTTATGAGTGAAAATGATTTGTCGTTATGGACCACGGAAGCATGGTATACACTGAACGAAATTCCTGCTAATGACAATGGTTTTTCTAACGAGTATAAAGTTG
>JBCBHL010000396.1:0-6688 GCA_038525605.1 Bacteroidota bacterium | reverse complement strand
CTATTATCAATGCTGACATCAAATTGGAAGTCAATCAGAACAATCAAAACAACTACAGTCTTTTCAAAAAACCTGATACAACCGCCAAACAGAACCCCAAACACATCGCCATCCAAAAAATCAATCTGATCA
Organism: Bacteroidota bacterium; assembly: GCA_038525605.1. Taxonomy (GTDB): domain Bacteria; phylum Bacteroidota; class Bacteroidia; order Cytophagales; family Cyclobacteriaceae; genus JANSWY01. Next base: position 6,556 of record JBCBHL010000396.1, on the reverse strand, counting down.
GAAGCACGGTATCCTATGAAGACTATTCCAGAAATCCGCCTCTGAAAGCAAAAATCAAATCGGATAATCTTACAGCCTTCACAACATTTTCATCTGAAAAAATTGACCTGAAACCTATGGGAAATATTGAGCTGGTAAGCTTCAATAACGGCGAGTTTAATCTGCCGGAAAATCAGGCATATGAAATCAATTCAGACCTCACCTATTGGATCAGAAAAAGAGTAATCGATATCCATTCCGGTAATCTGAAAAATGACCTTTTTCATTTCAAAGAGATCTTTGGGTCACTGGCACTCAATCAATCGGTACTTGAAATCAGCTTAAAAGCCAATGATTTTAGCTACAGCAATCTCAACAGAGTTATACCGAAAAAATACCTTGCTCCCTTCGGGAAATATCAAATTAATGCGCAGGCAAATGTTGCCCTTACTTTTAAAGGAGCACTCAGCAATCTGCGACAGCAATATCTGGCGGCAAAGTTTTCCACCAGCGAAGTGAGCGGCACCTATCCGGCAAACAACATTTCATTTGCCGGGCACAGTTTTTCAGGTGAGTACCTCAAAGAGAAAGGCAAGCCATACAATGAAGCAATCATGAAAAACCTGATTGGTTCGGGCTTAGTACTCAACAAAAACCTGAGGTATGAATTCGAATTTATCAAAGGTAATGGCTCAGAATATAGCGGAAATGTTGATGGCAATTTATCAGGTCAGGATATTTTATCGCTCTATCCTGATTCACCAGCAAAAAACCTGACCGGCGACTTTGTTTTTAATACGCATATTCAAAAGCTGAAAGGAGAAATCCTGACCGATGGTGAACTGGAAGTTAAAAATGGTTCTTTCAATATCGATAACCTGCCAGAGGCTGTTACAAACTTTAATACTTCTGTCCTGTTCAACAACGCTGAACTGGCTTTCCAGGAACTTAACGGAAACATTGGAACCAATGATTTTTCATTTTCAGGAATTGTCATCAATCCATTAAACATCGGCAAAGAGGACCAGCCATTTTTAATTGAAGGTGATTTCACCTCCGGACAATTGCGCATTGATCAACTGATGGGTGTATCATTGCAGGAAAGTAGTAATGCTACATCTACTGGTTCACCCGTCAAAGACTATACACCTGCAAAAGGCATCAGTATCAACGTATCGATGAACGTGGATCATCTTTTTTACAAGAGGTTTTATAGTAGGAATTTGAATGGGAGATTGATTGTAAAAGATCAAAAAGTCACTTCAGAAGCATTTGATTTCGAATCGATCGGAGGAACGGTATCCGGAGCGTTTTCTCTCTATCCCGAAGGCAATTTCCTGCGATGTAAAATCGATGGAGACCTCAAAAACCTATATGCTGACAGCATTTTTTATGTGTTCGAAAACTTTGATCAAAACTTCATCGAAGACAGACATCTGAAAGGACAGATATCGGCCAATACGAGGAGTGATCTTTTTCTCACAACTAACCTCACTCCTGTATCGCAAACACTTAAAAGCACCATTGACGCCTCAATCGTGAATGGCAGGCTGGTAGATTTCCAACCCATGTACCGATTGTCAAGGTTTGTAGATGAGGAACAACTGGCAGAGCTTTCATTTTCCAGACTTACCAACAAAATCACCATTCAGGATTCCAAAATTTCTATTCCTGAGATGAAAATAGAATCCAATATCTCCAATATCGAATTGAGCGGTTGGCATACGCTGGATCAAAACCTGGAATATCACCTGAAAGTCCCATTAAAGAAAAAGTACAAAAGGGATAAAGATGAGCGGTTTGGAATCATTGACGATCCGGAAAAAAATGTCTCTAATTTATTTCTGAAAATCACGGGAAACACCGAAGACTACAAATTTGCCTATGACAGGATTGCCGTTTTAAACAAAGTAAAATCTGATATCAAAAAAGAAGGCAGAGATTTGATCAGGATATTCCAGCAAAAAGGGAAGCAGCCAACTCCCAATACTACACTTTCTGAAGATGAATACTTCGACTTTGGCGATTCCACTACCGTCAAAAAAGACAGCGTCAAAATCAATCAATAGCAGTATTTAGGAAATTAACAAACGGATAAATTAACTGATATTTAGCAACAACTTCTTTTACAAAATCAGTTTTTTTCAGGTCACTATCAGGAAACTTGTGCAAAAAGTAAAATCCTTTGTGTCTCAATAAATCTATATGCTCATGATCTTTTGGATATCCTTTCGGTGCAGTTTTTAAGCTGTCACCCTGCAAATCACCATACACTTGCTGAAACTCCGAAGCATTGATTATGTCCAGCAACTCATCAGCATTGTAATCTATCTCCTGTCTGATTTTCTTCAATTCGGCAGCTTCCGGCATATACATCCCACCACCAATGAAATTATCTCCCGGCTTTATGTGAATATAATAACTACCATATGGTGACTTTCTTCCTCCCTTACTCATAGATGCTCCATAATTGAGCTTGTAAGGTGATTTATCATTCGAAAACCGGGTATCCCTATGCAGCCTGAATACAGACTTTTTTGCCTGCAAATCCGTAACACCTTCATCAAAAGAGGCAATCCCTGCAATGAGCTCTCCTATCAGTACCTCAAAAACTCCACGTGTTGCCTGATATTCAGGTTTGTTTTCTGCCATCCATTCCCTGCTGTTGTTTTTTGCCAGCTTTTTCAGAAATACATTGATGTCATTTAGGTTTTCTGCCATAACTTTTTTTTCTAATCGAACCGAAGCAATAAAAGTAATCAAAATTTACTTTTGAGACTCCTCAAGAATTGGAAAGAGCTTTTCCAGCTTTACACCTCGCGAACCCTTGAGCAAAATTTTAGTATCTCGCCATTCACTAGCTAAAACATAATTCTCCAACGCTTCAATTGCAGCAAAATGAAGGCTCCCGGGGCAAGCCTGATGTGCTGTTTCCATTAGCTCGCCACAGAAAATCACCTCATCAATTGACAAACCAGAAATCCACTGACCAAGCTCCGAATGTTCTTCAACCGGATTTTCCAGTTCGTTCATATCTCCAACAATCGCCACCTTCTTTCCTGACATCTCCACAAAATTTTTGATAGCTGCGCGCATTGAATCAGGATTGGCATTGTAAGCGTCTTTCACAATCAAATTGCCTGTTTCAGCCACCTCCGAAAGTTCAGATCTGTTATTATCCGGAGCATAAGCACAAATTGCTTCGTGAATGAGTTGTTCGTCGACCTTCATAAATCTACCCACCGAAAGTGCCGCAGACATATTAGCAAAATTGTAAGAGCCGATCAAATTGGTTTGATATGTGCGATCATTAGCCTGATAAGCAATAAATGGATCAGCATTTATAAAATTCATATCCGTATCGGGATAGATCTGTGGGTTTTCAAACCGCTTGGACATATTCATGAGCACTGGATCGATGAAATTAATAAACACCTGCCCTCTTGTTTTCCTGAGATAATCATATAACTCACTCTTACCTCTGATGACTCCCTCGATACCGCCGAAGGTCTCCGTATGAGCCTTTCCTATATTGGTAATTAGTCCCATCGTTGGCTGGGCAATTGCACAAAGTGCCGCTATTTCTCCAACCGCACTGGCTCCCATTTCCACAATAGCAAATTCCATCTGCGGATTGATCTCCAAAATAGTCAGCGGCACACCGATGTGATTATTTAAATTGCCTTTTGTCGAAGATACAATAAACTTCTGCTGCAATACATTGCGAATCAACTCCTTAGTAGTAGTCTTGCCATTAGAGCCGGTAATACCGAGAATCGGACATCTCAACCTTGACCGGTGAAATTTGGCTAATTCCTGTAACATGAGCAGCGTGTCTTCCACTAAAATTGTCCTGCCTTTTACTACAAAAGCAGCATCATCAATTACCGCAAAAGATGCACTCGATTCCAATGCCTGCGTAGCATATTGATTGCCATTGAAGTTAGGACCTCTCAGTGCAAAAAACAGATTTCCTTCCTCCAGTTTTCTGGTATCGGTACAAACTCCGGTACTTTGAAGAAATTTAGCATATAGCAGCTCTGTCAAATGTTCCATTTTATTGTAGTAGGGTAATTAAACGATCAGTTGTCTCATGTAAAACGAGGCACTTTATCAAACAATAATTTGCTTCATTTTCTCTGCGAAAGTATTAAATAAACTCTTAAAAACTGAATATCACCTTTTATGGGAATAATTTTATTTCAAAAAGAAACTTTAAAAGGTAAATCGACATTTTATAATACGTAGCACTAAATTTGAGTTAATAGAATAGACATTATCACGTTTAGTTGTTTATTGAGTAATTTTCGATGTTTAGATGGTCTAATTTTATTAGTTAATATTAATTATGAATTCATAATTATGAATTAGATATAAAAATTGACCAATCCTTTGATTCAAAATCTGCAAAGTAAATCTGCCGTGATAACCCTTATTAAGCATGCGAAAAAACTTCTTTCTGATATTGTTACTCCTGTCGGGCTCCATAAATCTGCTCTTCTCACAGCAATTTGAATTTGTTGACAGTCAGGAATTACGAATCATCGAAAATGATCAACTGCTTCGCGATCCGTTTAGTGGCGGTTTCAATGCAGTACAGCTTAAAGAAACCGATATTGACCAGGATGGTGAAACTGAATGGGTTATCTATGACAGATCCAATAACAAGGCATACATTGGTATCATGACCGATGGAATTGTAAAAATAGATCATAACAGGTCCGATTTGCTACCACGAGAAATTGACAACTGGCTGATTCTTGCGGATTTTGATGGTGATGGCAGACCGGATATTTTCACAGATACCAGCTTTGGTGTAAAAGTCATCAGAAATGGAGTTGATTCCTGGGAAGTACTGGATGGTAATCTCAAAGCCAACAGCAATGGAAACCTGGTTAATATAGTGGTTTCAGGCTCTGATTATCCGGCCATCGGCGACTTTGATAAAGACGGGGATGTTGATTTACTGGTATTTGATTTTGTGGCAGGAGACAGAATTGTTTTATACAAAAACATCAGCGTGGAAAACAACCTGGACGATCCACTGGTATTTGAGAAGAATGACCTATTCTGGGGAGGGATTGAAGAGTGCAATTGCAACGATTTCGTTTTCGATGACTCTGGCTGTGATCCTAACAGACCTCAAAAAACCGAACACGCTGCATCTAAAGCTATCACCTTTTTTGGAGACGATTTATTCATCGGAATTGAAGGTTGCCCTCAGGTAGCATTTCTGCCAAATAGAGAAAACTTTGAAAAAGCTGAATTTAACAGTTTCAATACAGAGTTTTTTCCAAAAAACGACTTTGGCGAATATACAGTAACCACATTTGGAGATGTGGACAATGACGGAACTAATGATTTCATCGTCGCAAACAACACAAGGACAGACGGCTACTTTCTAGATTACAGCAGATCGATTAATGTTTTTTCCGGAGCTGACAAATCGATAATTACTGACCAGTTCTTACAAAACAACACCATCGATGTAGGAGAGCAATCCTATCCCTCCCTGCACGATTGGGATGGCGATGGCGATCTGGACTTGTTTATCGGTAACAAAGGAAAAATTCTCGATGATCGATATGTAGGTACCATCAGCTATTATGAAAATACAGGTAATTTTCGTAACCCGGAGTTTACCTTGAGAGAAACTGATTTTCTGAATCTGTCAAATCAGGAATTAGTCAAGCTCAACCCTACCTTTATTGATGTCAATGAAGATGGACTGACAGATTTGCTACTCTCTGCCGGAAAGAGAGATTTTTTGCAAGCGGATATGTTGCTGATGCTGAGAAATGAAGACCTATCTTTCTCAGATCCAATTGACTGGGGCTTCCGTTTCAGCAGAAATGATCTACCCATGATCAGAGACGTGAATGCCGATGGAAGACTGGATATAATCCTCGGCAGAAATTTTGGCAGACTGAATTTATACCTCAATCTGGGAACCAACTTAGCGCCTGAATTCGAGGAACAAGACGATTTCTTCCTGGGAATTGATTCGGACGGCCAAAGGCTAAATCCTACTTTGGCTTTCGTCAATGTGGACGATGACGCGGCAATGGAAATTCTAAAATCCGACAGCCGGGGCTTGATAGAGGTTTATCAACCTGAGTCGTCAGACCCAACTTCAGAAAACTACTTGAATCCGTTAACAGACGAGCCGACGCGTTTTGATTTGGGAATTAACAATCCGATGGCTTTTGGAGATTTGTATGGCAACAATGCCCTTTATGGATTCATTGGAGATATCCGTGGTGGTCTAAAAGTAATCCAGTTGACATCAACTGATCCTGTTGAAATTCTGGAAGAAATCATCGGCTACCCGAACCCACTGGTTGATGTTAGGGAGATCAGATTTTACTCAGACAGATCTCAACCTGTATCGGTATTCGATGCGTCCGGAAGAAAGGTTATGAGCAGTTTTATGCTGGAAGCAGGAGAAGAATTAACACTGGACGTTTCGGAGCTTACTCCCGGAATGTATTTTTTCAGAGGTGTTAACAACACTTTCAGAGTTGTGGTACAGTAGTCAATGATCGGACATCATGTTGATTTACTTTAATTCCTAAGA
>JBCBHL010000395.1:0-6720 GCA_038525605.1 Bacteroidota bacterium | reverse complement strand
AATTATTTTCATGAAGGAGTAGCTGGTCGTTCTTTTGATCAGCAGGTCAATAGAACGACCAGCTACTCCTTCATGAAAATAATTTGATACACCCGATTGAATAATTGTTTCATCCAGGTCTTTTGACACAAATGGCTGATCTGATATGAGGATGTAAAAATCGCTTAATCTATTTGCACAACAATCAGTTCTGTTCCATAAAGTCACATTTTCAATATCATAAATAGCTCCCAAATCAATTTCCAGCCATGCATTATTCTCCCATCTGGTGTGTGAGATAGACCCGTTCCACTCAACTCCATCTGTGTTTCCATCTACGGCATTTTCCGCATCACCTCTACCATTGGGGTTGGGAGTTGAAGATTGGCTGACCTGCTTTTCAACGGCAATATTCTGCAACTCATTAGTGACTATGTAGTTTATTTCGACTGTATCCGAAGACTGATTACCTTCTGTGTCAGTTACTGTCAATCGAAACAGATTTTTCCCTTCATTTAAGTTCCTGACATTGGTATTCTTTTGATTTAAATTCTCAATTATTGGAGTTGGTGCAGGATTGTTTTGAGGTTTGATCACTAAAGCGCTAATAGAAGCCGCATCAGCAAGAGCACTGATAGTAATATCGATCATACCATTCACGGGGGTTACAGAATTTAAATCAGCTGTGACGGATACATTTTGACGGGGGTCTAATGACGCAGTTTGACCATCAGCCGAGAATTCTGTAGTGTACTGTCCCGGTGCACCAAACGTTGCACTATTGAAAAAAGATAAATCATAGTTCATATCATCATTAAGGCCTGACAATATGATATGTCTGCTTTGACCATCCTGATCGAAAAAATAAAATTTCTTTGATACCTGGTCGGGGTAAATTCCTCCGGGTGTGCCCAATGACACTATACCATCCCAACTTTCAACCATTTCTATGGCATAAGAAGTTACATTACCTTGCTCATCTGCTAAGTCCTGTAAAGTACTACCAGTTGCTATTCCATTGGAAAAGTTGTTCCAGGGTAAGGATGCTGTACCATTAATGGCATTATCAGTGAAATTAATATAAACAGGATGCGTTTGATTGATATATTCGTTGATATAGGTCCATTCATATTGATCAATATTACCTTCACTATTTTCTCCCCGTAATTCAGCAACTGGAAAATTCACTGTACTATTTTCTCCTGCATTCGCCTGTAGCTGAGTCTCTGCTAATACGTTAAGCGTTACTTTTTTCTCACCTGAAACTCCATTTACATTTACCACTTTCAATGTTAATTCAAAACTGCCGGGGCTCAGATTTTCAACAGATACAGTACTGGTGTTTTGATTTGATAGTATTAAATCGTTATCGGTCTTTTTAGTCCAGTTGTAAGTATCAACAGGCGCCTGATCTGACGAGGTTGCGTTCATCGAAATTTCTACTGTTGAAAGAGGCAGTGATACTTCAACTATTTCCGGACCAGTAATTGAAATTGAAGGAACTTGATTCCTTTTTTGTTGATATAACCAGTTGAAAATAAGATCACTTCGGTACATTTCTCCCCATCCCCCATGAAATCTTCTACCCCATGCGGTAACAATCAAATTATTCTCAGGTGCATTAGTGCCTGGTGGCATATCGAGTATATAAGGTTTCCAGCCAACTCCTTCTATCAGCTCTGTTGTATAATGCTCGTTTTCTATGAAGGGTTTGCCAATAACCGGCCAGCCAGGATTTGGGTATCCATCTGCAAAACTTATCCCGTCAGGAAGATCTGCCAGGTCATCAATTAGTCCTCTGTTCTGATTGAAAAATGATTTATAGTTAAAATGGATCCATGTAGGGACCTCTCTTGCCTTTGCTTTATCAAGAAAATTAAAATTCCCGCTGGCAGTTTCATGAACAAGTACAGCTGCGGGTATTTCCGGATATTTGGCCAAAAAGTTGACTGAAGCCACCCCTCCTGCACTAAGACCAGTCAAATACACCCGGTCTGTGTCTACAGGATAGTGATCTTTTATCCAGTCATATATCGCCTTTGCCTTATCCGCAGAAACAAATGAGGCATTCCCTGATAGTTGCTGAACTGATATTACAATCGCGTCGTAGTGTTTTCCTGCATTTGCTATTAAACTTGGAGGGTCTTCACTTCTGATAGCTGATCCATTACTTCCATACAACAATTTGCCTAAGCCTGTCTGCCTTTGGTTCACAGGCTTCACGTCTGATCCATCTCCGAATTCACCTTTCCCATGGAAAAACAAGATCAAAGGATACTTCTTCTCGGTATCAGAGAAATCATAATTCAGAGGTAAATATTCAAAATATCCCAGATCAAAATCTGTAAAAGTCCCATTAGGAACTGCTACTTGGTTGCCTGCAGCATTCCCTACTGGACCCTGGGCAAAAGTTGCGTTAAATGATATTAACAGGAATATAATAGTCAAACTCCTGATCTTTATTCCTGAAATTAAATTGATCATACTTGATGTAAAAATTTTGTTTTCGATATTAATTTGGTCAGGCTTTATTACCTGACATTATTGATTGATGTATCGAAAAACACAAAGGTTACCATCACCGCATGAATTGATCTGAGCGTTTTATCAAATAACTAATAGATTAGAACTGGCTCCTGGTATTTAATTTCTTGCGAAATATGAGAAAAGCTGCAATTGAAATAAGTAATGCTATGCTAACTATAAAGTATAACTTAAAAGAACTACTGTCATTGATTGAGACAGAACTATCATCACCTAAGATGAAAAAATTGCCCCAATAATACGGATGGCTCCTTTCTGCAGGTGCATTTTGTAAATAATTTAGCTGTGCTCTTCTCAAAGATTCGCTTTTAGAGAATCCTTTTTTCAAATTCACATAAAAATCTTTCATCAAAGTCGGAGCTACTGCATCCGAAACTTCCCATCTGCTTAGCAACACACTTTTGGCGCCCGCTTGTCTGAACGCTCTACCAATATTCATGGTTCCTTCTCCCAATGCCAGTTTTCCTTCTCCAGTATGGCAAGCACTTAATATAACCAGTTTTGCAGGAATGTTGAGTTCAGCTAGCTCGTGAAAATATAATACATCATCATTGTTCTGGTCATCTGTTTTCGTGAAAATTAATTTGGAGTTAAAAGCCTCCTCCTGATCTATCTGACCATGTAAAGCCAAATGAACAATATCATACTGATTTACTGATTTTTTAAAATTACTTTCGTTGGCATTATTCCCATAGTAATAAACTCCATCTATTATTTTTGAAATAGTGGATATTTCCATTCTGGATCCCGGCAGGTCACTATTTTGTTGCCTCAGGTCTCTGAAATTTATTGTTTCACCAGTGGATACCGAATCTCTATCAGAATAGGAAAAAGCCAGACACTCTTCTTTGGTCATATTAGAATCATTCGCATCATTCATAAAAAGGGTGGACAAAGAGTGCGTATAACTAACCTGATGATGCATCAATAAGTAAGTAAGTCTTTTAGGTGTATTTTCCAGCGTATTTATGGAAGGTAACAATTCAAAACTAAGGTGCCATAATTGATTATGTGGTCCAATGATAATTTTATTCCCTTTTCTAAAATGTTTTTCCGCTGGTACTATTAATTGTTGGTAGAGACGTCTCCCAACTTTCTTAAATGTAGACAAGTTTTTTGAACGTAGCTGATCATTAAAAAGTGCTATCTGATCTCCAACTTCAGAAAGATCTCCTAATTGCTCAACAAGTAATGAATCTTTTTTCAAAATAAATACTGAAGCAAAATCAGTCCCGACAAAGTACTGTAAAACAATGTCATTATGATCTAATTGCCTCTGTATTTCAGAAACTGATAGAGCTCTATCCTGATTAATACTTGAATAATACTTAGGATGATCACTTTGCACATAAGTTTTTAGCGAATCAAGCTGCAAATCTATTTCAACGAGCTTTAGAAGTGCCGTTTTAGTCATTAAGTTATCTTTGCTTGAATCGGCTTTGTACAAATCTGACATGGATTCGGATCGCAGCTGAATTAGTATTTTTTCTTTATGAATAAATACTTCAGGAATATCTGCTTTTCTTCTCGAGAGATTTTCTGATACTTTAAGTCTAAAAGTTTTACCCTTGCTTTTCTCCACAAAATCGAATGCTTTTTCAAGGTATTTATATGAATCCTGTGTTCTGGACAAAGACACGTAATTCTGAATGATTTTTTCATACAATCCTGTACTGATTTCCGATAGTTTGACCCTATCTTTTTCTACAGTCCTGACTTTATAGAGCTGGTCAACTATTGTATCAGCTTTTAGTAAAACTTCTTCTGCGAGGAATAGAAAATCTTTATCCTTAATCTTTTTGTATCGCTCAAGATAGGTCTCTCCCAAACCTACAGTTGACTCCAGTAAATGCATGTTTGAAATATGTACTTCAGAAGGGTTTACAGTAGTATCATTCAAATGAATGTTCAGATCAATTGATTTTGTGAATGACGCAATTGCAAGTTCATAATTCCCCATATTTAAGAAGCAAAAACCTATGCGATTATAATTATCAAGCAAGGTCGGATGGCTTTTACCAAAAATTCTTGCTTGAGCTATTGATGCTTTTTCATAATACTTAATTGCCTCTTCAAACTTTTTTTGGTTTTGATAAACCAATCCAATTTCATAGAGTAAAACAGCCATATCAGCTCTCATACTTTTGAATAATTGATCATGTATTCTATATGCTCTCTTGAAACATTTCAAGGCTAAAGCATACTTCTTTTGCTCCCGGTAATTCACCCCTAAACTTTGTATTCGTCTGGCTACTTTTATGGTATTGAAACCTGAGTTTTTTTCATAAATACTGACAGATTTTTTCAAAGATTGCTCTCCCTGCGATAGTTTTCTAAGTTTTGTATATGTTTTACCCAGGTTATCATAACAAAAACCGACATCTAGATGGTCTTCTCCGAGAGACTCCAACAAAACAATAAGTGCGAACTTTTGATAAGGTAGTGCTTGTTCCCATTTTCCCTGTTGATAATAAAGCCTTCCTAAATGAGAATAGGTGTAGGCAAACGCTGGATCTTCCGATGGAAGGTTATTTTGCTGAATTATCAGTGCTTCTTTAAAATGTCCTTCTGCTTTTTCATAATCAACTTTTACAAAAGTGTACAGAACTCCGATATCAATAAGTGTGGAGGCAAGTCCTAATTGTTCTTCCCTGGAAGCACCTGATCTTTGAATTTTTATAGCTTTGTTGTAGAATAAAAGACTTTGATCAAAATCTCCTTTTCTGCCCATTAAAATTCCTAGCATTCTGTAAGACTCACCTAGCAGTGGGTTGATCATTTCCAGTTTTTCTAAAATCTTTAAAGCTGCATTCGCATGAGATAGTGATAGTTCATTCTTCCAAAGTTTCATATACACATATGATAACTGAAAATCTATTTCAGCTATTTTATCTTCGGGTAGTTGATTTTTTTTAGCTTCTTGCAATGCATCTGTTAAATAATCCTCAGCAAGAGAAAAATTTTGCTTCTCAAAATACGCTTTTCCCAGCTGGAACTTACAGTAAACGCGCTTTTCTATAGGTGGGTCTAATACCATTTGTTGCTTATAAAAATAGATGCAGGAATCCCATTGTCTCATTTTAAATAGTGAATCTGCTTTATTGACAATTTGAGATTTTGCACCGGAACCAAAAAGCAGGAGGAGTACAATGGATAAGCTACTTATTTTCATAAACAGTTGTCGTTAATTTTCAACGAACCGGCTATTAGCCTTCAACAAAATTTTTCGACGGGCGTAATATACTCCTGACATGAAAAAAATTATTAAAACACCAAAAATTAAGTATATCGTAAAAGGTTTCTCTCTTTCTAAAGATACAGAACTATCATCACCTAAAATGAAAAAGTTCCCCCAATAATATGGGTAACTTCTTTCTGCTGGTGCATTCTGAAGGTAACCTAGCTTTGCCAATCGTAACGACTCGCTTTTAGACTTGCCGTCTTTCAGGTAGCTGTAGAAAGCTTTCATCAGCTCCGGCGCTACACCATCAGAAACTTCCCAGCTACTTAACATTAAACTCTTAGTTCCGGCATACTGAAATGCCCGACCCAGGCTCATGATTCCCTCCCCCTTCGCTAACTTTCCGGCACCTGTATTACAAGCACTAAGTACGGTCAACTCCGACGGAAGATCCATAGCATATAGTTCATGAGTATATAAAAAATCATCCTCGATACTATCTTTTGAAGCAGTAAAGTATAATTTGGAATTATTAGGATCCTGATTGTCTATTTCTCCGTGCAATGCCAGGTGAAGAATGTTGTATTTTTCGGCCTGTTCTTTAAAATTTTTCTCACTGGCCTCCTTGCCAAAATAGTAATTTCCATCTATAATTTTGGCCACTGCAGCAATTTCCCTTCTGGAACCGGGTAAATCATCGCCGGCCTTTCTTAAAGTATTAAAACTCATAAATGAACTTTCAGAATCGTTCACTAACGAAAGTGAATCACTATAGGAAAAAGCCAGACAATTTCCCGCAGTTCTCTGTTTTTCTTTAAAACTATCCTGAAATAGCAAGGTAGCTGAATTGGCATAGCTGATGTTATAATCTTTCAATAGATATGGAAAATCTTTAGGGTTATTGGAGGTTGTTTCTTCCGTTAACAAAAGGTCAAAATTGAGATTCCATAGTTCTCCATGAGGGATGATGATGAGGTCTTTTTGTGAGTTATCCTCAACATATGATTTTACAAAAT
>JBCBHL010000394.1:0-6729 GCA_038525605.1 Bacteroidota bacterium | reverse complement strand
ATTTTCTTTGACTATTTCTCTGTAGTAAGCGTCGAACTTCACCGGATCAGTATGGAAATATTTTGATTCACTGTATATAAATAAAAATCACTTGATTGCTATGGCATGCAACTTTATCAAATAAAACTAAATCTATAAACTAACTATTATTTCGTTACCAATGACTCACTCAAAATGAAAACACTTTACACACTAATCTTCCTACTGATTAATACCACAATTTTTGCACAGGATCAGCTATACCTTTCTGGTAAAGTTGTATTTGCAGCAGATCAGTCACCTGTTCCATTTGGCTATATCAGACTGGAAGGTCTGGCAATGGGAACCGTAACAGATGCGGCAGGAAATTTCAAGTTGAAGCTGGAAGCAAGATATAGAAACGAAACTTTGATATTTTCATACCTGGGATATGAAAGTCAAAGATTAAAAATCTCCGAAATCGATGACCTGCTCAATGTTTCTATCGCACTAAAAGAAACTTCCACTGTACTTAAAGAGGCTGTCGTTACAAAAAAGAAATCGCTCGACCCGCTTAAAATCCTCAAAAAGGCAATGAGCAGAGTCGATGATAATTTCCATACTGATCCGGTGAAGTTCGACGCTTACTACAGAGAAATAGTCAAAGAAAATGAAGCACCGATCATGTTTGCCGATGCTGCCTGCAATTTCCACTACGGTGGTTACAGCAGCAAAGCACCAAAACGCAAGGAGCTGGAATATAACCGCGCTTTCAATAGCAATTCCACTTTGACAGGGTTTTCCAATTTCGGTGGAAACAGACTCCATCGCTATCACTTCAAAAGCAGAACTCTTAAAAACGACCAGGTCAAAATTCAGGAAGCCCGCGCCAGCAGCAATCTGTCAAAAACACGTCTATATGCCAGTATCGAGGGAGGACCTCTTGGATTGCTCGGCAAAGATCGGGTGAAATTTCCGGCATATTTCAATGATGATTTCAAGGAATTCAGCTACAAAATATATGAAACCCTGGAGGAGGATGGCAAATGGTATTATCAGATAAACTTCGAATCTGCAATTGATACTGCATTGGTATTTGGTAAAAATGTAAAGAAACAGTGGAAGTATTGGAGATCAAGGCCCAACCTGATGTCAGGAAAAATATGGATTGATGAAGAGTCTATGGCGATCACAAAGGTTTCTTACTCCATTCCCACTCATATGAAGCAACACGTTTGTCAGTTTCGTGGCAACAACATCCGCCACTTCGATTACAAAATTGACATTCATTATGGTAAACACGCAGGAAAATACATGATCGATTACATCCGACAGGAAGATGAGTTTATTTATCATGATACCATCAGTGACAACACCATTCCATACCGGGCCATTTCTGAAATGTATATAAAAAACATTAGTAATCAGGAAGTTAAAGAATTCGAAAAAGAAGAGGTATTTCTCAATTCTGATGCCAATCAGCTGTTCAACTATCCACTCACTTATGATGGAGATTTCTGGGTTGAATATCAGAAAAAATTCCCACAGTCAAAGATCGGCAATGACATTCGATCTGCTATGGAGGCAGATAAAAAACTGGAGCAACAGTTCATTGATAAGATCACCAGAGATGAGGATATGCCTGAACCGATAGCTGAAAAATCAGATTACACCTATAAGCATCTGGGAGAAACTATTGCAGATCCGTACCAGTGGTTGAAAGATACTATCAATCCCAGGTCGAACGATCAGGTGATGGATTATTTAGAAAATGAGAATAAGTATGCAGATAATTATTTCATCCCGCTGAAAAAATCACAGAGAGCCATCTATAGAGAATTGCTTAGCAGACAGGAGCAGAATGTTACTTCACTGCCTACTAAAAGAAATGGTTACTACTATTATTATAAATTCAAAGCCGGAGAGGATTATCCGCGGTGGTATCGTAAAAAAATTGATAGTGACGAAGAAGAACTGATTCTTGATGTAGTGAAAAGAGCTCAGAATAAAAACTACTATTCTGCCTCGCCCGTGTCAGTCAATCCGGGTAACAACATCATGGCTTATTCAGAAAATACCGACGGGTCAGATGTCAGTACCTTCAGATTCATGGATTTATCCACCAAAAAAGATCTGGCTGATAGTCTGACCAATGTCAGTTACCTAACCTGGAGAGACAGCAGCAGTTTTTTCTACAGTGTAATGGAAAAAAAGACGAATAGGCCCTATCAAATTAAATACCATCGATTGTCAACTGACTATGCAGATGACGAATTAATCTACGAAGAAACGGACAAACGTTTCAGAGTAGGAATCGGTAGAAGTAAATCAAAAGAATTCTTCATCATTGATACAGGAAGTGCCAATAGTAGTGAGTCCTATATCATGCACAAAGACAATAAAAAAAATGAATTTAAACTGATAAGAGCCAGAGAAAAAGATGTCACCTATGGATTAGATCATTACAAAGACAAGTTTTACATCACCACTAATCTGAATGAAAAAAATTATGAGATCATGGTAACAGATACTGCTAAGTATGAAAGCAAGTACTGGAAAAGTTTTCTGAAAGGCAGAAAAGGACTGATGATCACCAATTTTACCATTTTTGATAATTACTTTGTTGTTGGTGAAATGAAAGAGGCCAGAAATGTACTGAGAGTAATTGATGCCAAGACCATGAAGTCCTACTACGTAAAAGCCAAGGTAGATCTTCCCAATTTCGGACTTTCAGGCAATCCTGATTTTGATACTGACTCCCTACAATACAGCTACTCATCACCTTTGAGTAAGGGAGGAACTTATAGAATGCATATGGGAACAAAAGAAAAAAGGCTGGTGAAAAAATCAAAATTGCTTTTGTACAGACCGTGGGGTACAAAAGTAGAAAGACATTGGGCAACTGCTGCCGATGGTGAGAAGATTCCTATTACGGTGATTTACAATAAATTTCACAAAAAATCTAAAACGAGACCTAAACGGTTGTACATGACCAGCTATGGTTCCTATGGTTCCAGCACACTGGCCGGATTTAACAGCAATGCATTTTCTTTACTCAGCAGAGGGTTTAGCATTGCAATCCCACATATCCGCGGCGGTATGGAAATGGGTTATGAATGGTATGAAGATGGCAAAATGCTCAACAAGAAAAATACTTTTACTGATTTCATTGCCTGTACGGAATATCTGATAGAAAAAGAATTTGCCGTAAAAGGCGAAATAACTATTCAGGGTGGCAGTGCCGGCGGACTGCTGGTAGGGGCAGTCGCGAATATGCGTCCCGATTTATACAAGGCAGTAATTTTAGACGTGCCATTCGTGGATGTTGTCAACACCATGCTGGACGATAAGCTTCCGCTTACTACCGGAGAATATGAAGAATGGGGAAATCCAAATGAAAAGGAGTACTATGATTACATCAAATCTTACTCTCCCTACGATAATGTAAAGTCACAGGACTATCCTGCCATGTTTTTCTTTACAGCTCTCAATGATTCAAGGGTCGGCTACTGGGAACCGGCAAAAATGGCCGCCAAATTAAGAGCTCTCAAAACCGATGACAATGTACTTTTGCTGAAAACCGATTTCTTCTCCGGACATGGTGGCTCTTCAGGCAGGTTCTCATATTTGCAGGAACTTTCTTATAAATACGCTTTAATTTTCGATCTTTACGCAGCGAAAAAAGAAAATCCACCTGCGAATACACCTTGATGAAATTAAATACCGGAACCCTACTGATATTCTTAACAGTATTCACCTTGTTTTCCAGCGGCTGCCAGTCGCTGAAAAACAAAGCCCGGTATGAACAGTGCGAATTCCGTATCAGTGGTGTCAACAGACTGGCTATCGCAGGAGTCGAAATGCTGAACAAAAGAGCTTTTAAAGATTTTACGACCAACGAAGGATTAACACTTGCCTACCAGGTCAAACAACAAAAACTTGTCACCAATCTTGGTCTCAGTTTACAGGTGAGAAATCCCAACGATGAAGCTGCGCAGCTGAGGGGAGTTCATTATGTGCTGGTAATTGACGGCAAGGAAATCATCAATTCGGAGATAAATTCTACCGTCAACATTTTGCCTAAAGGAAGCAGTGCTTTCACGCTTAGTTCCAGATTCGATCTGATCAAAGCTGCCAAAGACACAGGATACGATACGTTGTTGAAATTGGCCCTCGGATTAACACAAGGTAGCAATCAACCAGTCAATTTTGATCTCTATTTCAGACCCAAGGTTTATATCAATGATAAAAAGGTAAAATATAAGGACTTCATCAAATTGTCATCTCAATATCAGAATGGAATCGTAAAATAAGCTTGACATCCTTCAGGGAGTCATAAAGTACACTTTTTGAATCTTTCCTTTTTCAATGTGATATATAGCAATAAATTTTCCACGGGGACGGCCTTTCTGAAACAACACGTCTTCATGATCAATTACTATATTGCCCTCCACTATTCTGTTGGTTACAACGCAATTTAAGTCCTGATATTTATCAAACATGTAGGCATAGTTTTTCCTAAAAGTCTCAATTCCCTCATACAAAAGCTGCTCAGGAAAATCATAAATCTTCACCGAATCGCTGTAGCAACTGACAAATTCATCAATATTTCGCTCATTATATGCAGCCAGTTGTTTTTCGATTAGCTGAATATTTTCTTCGTTCTGCGAAAACAAAGGATATGACACTCCTATCGTTAGCATGAGTATCATCAGACAAGTAAGTTTCGATTTCATAGATGTAGATTTAGATATTGTAATGTAGCAATTATTCCTTTCAGAATCAGGATTGCATTGTTTTCAATATCCTGTTTGAAATTAGTTAGCTATGTATTGGCAGAAGAAATATACCGCGAAGGTTTCTGCGGTTGCACAACTTTGCAATAGAAAAGCGAAAAAATTTAATCCTACCGCTTAGGCCATACCGCTTGTCGGCTATAGCTTTGCAGTAGCACAGCTCTGCGATAGCGGAGCGAAGGCCTACCAACTTCCACTGGTTCCTCCACCGTAAATGTCGTCGTTGTTATTAAACTGATCGGACAATTGAAATGTACCTTTTCCATCTGTGAAATGCTCCCAGCGGGTATCGCTGCGTGAAGGTTTCAGCCAGAATCTAAAAAATTTAGCCAGCGATTTTTTTGCTGAAGACACATGACTCCTGAGGAATATCATGTATTTGTAAATAATAAAAAGAGTCAGTAAGGCCAGGGGTATAAACAGGTAGGGTAGCATGCGGGGAGATTAATATTGATCGGAACCACCAAAGGATACATCGTCAACCAGTTGGTTTGTCTCTGTTCCAATTGCAGGGAAAAAATCCTTCATTTGAATACCAGTCATCAAAATCGCCTCTTTCAATCCAAGAATATATTCCTCATTTTTAAATCTGGAAACCAGGTGTTCTTTTATCTCACCCCAATAGTGATCCTTCATTTTTCTGTTGATTCCCACATCGCCAATGATCGCAAATTGCTTGTCTTTCAGGGCCAGATAAAACAGTACGCCATTTCTTTCAGTAGTTTTATGCATTTCCAGCAAACTGAAAACTTCTGAAGCCCTGTCAAGTACATTCTTGGAACAATGATTTTCTACGTGTAATCTAATTTCTCCAGAAGTCGCCTTTTCCGCTTCCTTAATGGCGTCTTCAATTATTTTTTGATTGCTTTTACCAAATATCTCTGTCATGGAACAGCTTGTTTATACCTCAATATCAGTTATCGAGCCAGAATTGCTACAGTTGTAGCTTGATTAGAGTTTTAGTTGTTTTTAAACTCTTCGCATTTATAACTACGTAATGTCTGTTCGGAAATTTCTTTCAACGCTCGACATTAAACCTGACTAGATAACAGACTTTATTACTTTAGATTTTATATGGATTGAATTTCGACCTGATTTTGGTTTACCTTGATAATTTTTAAACATTTTCACGTTCAATTGTTAATTGAGTGATTTTCGATATTTAAACAATCATACTTTGTAGTCTAATATTAATTATGAATTAGACATGAAGAATGACCAATCTCCTAATTCGAAATCTGCACAATATACCTTTCATGATGACTTTTATTGTCCAAGACAGACCAATTTTTTAAATCAAAAATACTACACCATAAATCTATTGCAATAACCTATTATGTTCAATATAACACTTTTTGACTCATTTTGTGTTCAATAATTGACTAAAGCCACATTATTCTTGCTGAAACGGGCTATTTCTACGATGTAAGAAAATAGAGTCTTGTAGTCATGATCAATACAGCTAAGGACCGAATTAGCCTATTCCATGTTGGCTGATTATGAAAAATCGAAGATGCATCAGAACAAAATACGGACCGATAATGTCTATTATCTATAACTTCGAAAATCATGATATCGGAAAAACAGTTTATTCAAACCACCAATGTGTTGATGGTCTTTCTTACTCTCTTCTTATTTAGTAGTTGTGACGGCGATAGGAAGAAAAAAGTAGACATTGAAAATTTTGAGTTCAGTACTACCGATGCATCAGAACTCTATTTCAAAAACATCCGGGAATCATATTACAACATCGAAGAAAAAGATGGTATTAAAATTTTCAGATTCAAAGCATATGATGAGTTAGATTCTGTCTGGCTGAAACCAATCATAGTACATCACTGGCGGGTGGACAAAGCATTCCTGATGCTCGAATTTCATCCGGATGTAAATCCTGAAAATATCATCATTTCCGACAGCTTAACAGAAAATTCCTATCAGGTTGTGCAAATAAAAGACCATTTGAAACTGGCCAATG
>JBCBHL010000393.1:0-6741 GCA_038525605.1 Bacteroidota bacterium | reverse complement strand
TTAGTAGTTCCATACAATTATTCGCATGAGATCGTCAATCATCACAAAAAAAAGTAATTTTTTTTCGAAAAGGCATTTCATGATTAAGTGGATTGAATCAATGTTTTGGAGCAAAAGCAGTTGACGCTTACCCAAGCAGTGTTCCCGCTTTCCGCTATAGTGCTTGCCAGCAGCTGCCGCTTCAATCGGGGCTATGGAGCAGCTTAAGTACATATAGTTGCTTCTTGTATGCTGCTTCAATACTCTCTGACATCATCCTCCAGAATTGCATAGTGGTAATTGTCATACCACTCACCCCTGATGGGTAATATTTTCCTCCTGATACCTTCTTTAGTCATGCCTACCTTTTCCAGTACTCTGACGGAGTGGTGGTTTTCGGTGGCAACACCAGCTTCTATTCGGTGAAGTTTCAGGATCTCAAAACCAAAATTGATAACCGCTTTCACACATTCAGTAGCATAACCATTGCCCCACAGGTAGGGGATGATGCTATAGTGGATTTCTCCCATTTTAAATTTTTTGGCCGAGAGTTTAAGGCCTGCAATACCGATGAAACCATCGTCTGCCTGCGACCGGATAGTCCAGCCAAAGAGTGATCTTTCCGGCTGGGTTTTATCATTCATCAAAGGCTGGTAGAGTATCTCGGTCTCTGAAATGTCTTTTGGAATGCCAATGGTGTTGAATGCTGCTACCTTTTCGTAAGAATTCATCCTGTGGATATCGGCGATATCTGACGGAGCAACTTCTGAGATTTTGAGCCTTTTAGTTGTAAAATCCATTTTCAGCAGCTTTTAGCGCAGTAGATAGACATGAGCGATTTTCGATATTTAAAAAGTCGAATTTTGTCATCTTACATTAATTATGAATTCATGATTATGAATTAGACACCAAAATTGACCAATCCTTTCAGTACAAGAACCTCATACCAAATCTTTTGTAGTAGCTTTTTAATATACGGTTTTTTAGGCTGGAAATCAATTAGGCTATACAACTACCGAAAAGTATCGATTTTTAACTAACCTGTTACTGGGATGTTACTGTGGCTTTTTGTGGTCGACCAGATCAGCTTCTTAGCTCCTCCATATCCGAAACTATTTCTTCAAGTTTATTAAACAAGCTACCATATGAAATGCTTTTATCCCAATCATAAATTCTACCGCCAAAGTAGGCAAAAAGGATCGTTATCATTATCATAATGAATGATGTGACGATGTTGATGATTAAGACAATATCAAGGTCAGGATTGTTAAGAGCCCACTGATCAACCAGGTCCTCGCCTATTATTTCCCTTGCATTGAAACCGGCATACCACAGTCCGAGGATCAATGAAAGAAAAAACAAAGGGTAATAGAACATGGCCATTTTTCTGTTAACCCGGACTGCTTGTTTTAGCCACTCATCAAAAGCTATTAAGTATTCATAGCTATTTTCACCCTTATCAATCCACGTCAACCCATTTATCAGCTTTTTATTGAAGATAACGATCCCGGTCAAAATCAGAAAATAACCAACTCCCATCAAAGGAAGGCCCATGATCGTAAAAATGATCAAAAACAAGGTTGAGCTAATCATCAAAGCATTCATATTGATCCTGCTTCTCCTTTTGAACTGATCGATAAGATGTATGGATTTTTGATTGTATAGATTATTTAGTTTGGGAGCAACCAATGTATCGCTTTTCAAAAAACCTTCTTTCCAAATTGTTTCAATTGACCTTGCCATTCAATAGTTTTTTTAATCGTTCCTTAATTCGTTTAATGCGCACACCGATGTTGTTTGGGTTGGTGCCTATGATATCAGCAATTTCCTGATAGGACTTTTCTTCCAGGTAAAGTAGGATCACAACTCTGTCAATCTCCGATAGACACTTAATAGCAGCATACAAGTAGTTGAGATTTTCGTCGGGAAATACCTGACTGTCCTCGCCAATTTCCGGTAATGAATCCGAGGCGAAATACTCATGCTTATGCTTCTTTTTCTTCTTTAAGAGCGTCAGACAAACATTCAGGGACAACCTGTAGATCCAGGTAGACCATTCAGACTGCTTGCGAAAGTTGTTTCTGCTTTTCCATATTTGTAAGCATACCTCCTGATAGTAATCTTCGAAATCTTCGTTCGTATTGGTATATGCACGGCAAATCTTGATGATAATTGCTGCATAAGGTAAAATTGAAGATGTATAAAAATCGCTACTCACTACTGTTCTTTTTTGGTTAGTGGCTGGAATTGAATTTTATTACATCATTGCTGAATTTATTTTTTCGATGAAATTGAGAAGAGGGTAAATCAGCTCATTAAAATATCGGATTGTAAATATAATTAAAGGCTTAGTTGCTTGATCCCCAAAATGCAGCCTGCTCTCTGAAATGCTTATCGAATAAAAAAGAAACCCCCGCAACTAAATGTAGCTGCGGGGGCAATTAAACTGTTCAAAAAAAGGACAGAAGGATCTTAAGTGTCTCTAGTTAGCTCAATTTCAGGCTCTCATCACCCATTTCTAAAAAAACAGAGTCACTCGCTATGTGACTCTGATTGTGAGATTCGTGTATTAATGGTTAAATGTGACTGACAAGGCTGATACTCAGCATAATATTTTATTCTACACCCATCGTCTATGTGTGTATTGAATCACCGTTATCAGTTTATGATTAAACGCTGTATAACGGCATCCATCGCTCCAGCTGCCACGGATCTGGCGTCTATTGCTGCAACGATCAGTTTTCTTTAAAAAATGTTATAAGTGTCCTTTTCACCCATTTAGTATAAGAAATTGAAAAAATGTGACACCACAAATCGAAAAAAATGCTAAGAATATGCTTTTGTAACTGGGGAGAATGCAATTGACGTCGGTTTTAGGTTCACTAACTGGCAGGTTTTCAAATAATTATCTCATGATAAGGGTTTTTGAATTGTATCAGTTTAAATAAGAAATTTTGTTGTAATTCTGATAGCATTGCTGTGGATCGGTTATTTATGTTGATATTCGCAATGCTCATATGAGCTGCTGATAGCGATAATTCTGTTAATGAATTTTGCTTGAATCCGAATTGATTTTCAGATATATTTTATAATGATTAAAGGTTATCATGACAGGTTTATTATGCATAATTTCTAAAAATTGGAAAATTTGACAGTTATAACATCGGAAATTTATCTATACAAAACTTAACTTGATAATGTCTATTAGTTTAAACTTTTTTTACTATTGTAAGTGAACCTTCAACAGATAACCCAGTCTTTTTTAGCGAACGACAATATAGCATTTAGGTATATTTATACTAATTACAGTCAATATTGTATTGAGAGTCTTCAGAAGTACAGGAACTGTACGCATGAGGAGGCACAGGATTATTTCATAGATGCTGTTTTGATTTTCAAAGAAAAAGTAGAAAATGGAAAAGTAACCTACCTTTCCAGCCTACAGACCTTTCTTTATAAAATTTGTGAGAACAATTATCTGGCAAGATTAAAGGCCAATAAAAGTAAAAATAAGAAATTGTCTGATCTGGAGTTTTATTACTACAGCAGCGACCATGTAACTGACGAGGACACTGATTTTACAGAGGTATTGAGTAGCGCAGCAAAAGCCGCCTGGGAGTCTCTGGGTGAAAAATGTAAGGATATCATCAGTTATTTTTACATAGACAAGCTGAGAATGGAGCAGATTGCCAAACTAATGGGTTTTTCAAGTGCAAATGTTGCCAAAACAACCAAATCGAGATGTTACAAGCAGCTGGTCAGTAAAGCTAAAGAGGTTGTTTCAGCATCGGGGAAAGGGTAATGTGCAAATGAATTTGTTTTTAATTCATCGAAAAAGTTTACTTTTTTTCTTTTTTTCAATAGAATGTAATCCTATTTCAGAAACAGATGACTGAAGAAGACCTACTATTAATCGAAAAATACTTTGAGGGTGCATTGACCGGGGAACAGGCTGAGCTATTTGAAAGGAAGAGAGAAAGTTCTGTAGAATTTTCCAATGAAGTAAAATTTCAAAAAGAGCTGTTGGCTCATACCGAAGCGCACATTCGCAAAGAGTTGAAGGACCAAATGCTGTCGGATTTTCGGTCCATAGATCAGCCTGGTAGGGTCAAACTTATTCAACCCATCAGGTGGAAATACTATCTTTCCGCAGCGGCAGTCTTAATTCTGATCGCCGTATTTTCGATATTCAAATTCTCTGAAAATGAGAGCTTAGCGATATATGAATCATATTATCGGCCCTATGATGGCCTGGTTGTCACCAGAAGTAATGAACTGAATGATAATGCCGGCTTGCTTGGCTATCAGCGGGGTGAATACAGTACTGCACTGGAATATCTGCTTGCAACACCGGAGATTAAGGGAGTTTCCCAGGGTGAAAGGAAGCTATTGATTGCCAATTGTTACTTAAATATCGATCAGCCATATAAAAGCCTGGAAATTCTTGAATCAATTGATTCCGATGAAAAACCAATTATCAAAGCCAATATCAGCTGGTATCGGGCAATGAGTTATTTGAAAATGAAACAGCTATCGGAGGCTAAAGCAATATTTGAGATGCTCGCAGCAGGCAATTCAGCCTATGTGAATAAGGCATCTGATATTTTAAAAGAGGCTGTATTCAACTAAGCAGCTGCGCAAATTTTATTGGTTTTAACGGACTACTTTTTTCACTTTGAAATACATCAACCCAATGAAATAAATACCTGGAATCACGATCAGTAGATAATGCCATGGCATATCGCCAGTGGTGCCAATTGGCTGGTCGTCACCTATCATCACAAATGCGCTCCAAAAAAACGGATGTTGCTTGTTAGGGCTTGCAGTCTTCAGGTAATCAATTTTTGCCAGTTGCAATGCCTTACTTTTCGACTGACCCTCGGAAAGGTGCTTATAAAAAGCATTCATCAATTCATTAGTGGATTGATCATCGACCTGCCAGTGACTCATTATTACTGCCCTTGACCCAGCATAGGTAAATGCCCTCGCAAGACTCATAACCCCTTCTCCGTTGGCCAGGTTCCCTGCTCCGGTGCGGCATGCACTCAGCACGGTAAGCTGTGTGTTAATGTCCATATTATAGATTTCGAAGCTGTGCAGGTAATTGTCAAAAATGGAATCATTTACTGCTGAAAACACCAGTTTGGAAAGTTGGGGGTTCTCCATGTCGACATTGGCATGCATCGCCATGTGTAATATGGTCGCTCCTTTGTGATTTTGAACGAATGATTTTTCAGTAGCACTGCTGGTAGTGAATACCCTGCCTTGAAAGTAGTCGCTAAGTTTCTTTGCCTCTGCTTCATTAAATGCAAGTTCACTCCATGCATCTCCTCGCTTATAAGATTTATGAGCGCTGTTTTTTTCAGGATTGTAAGAGGGGGCAAATGCTTTGAAATAGACATTTCCCGAAGGGCTTCTTTCAGACTGATGAAACAAAACCGACGAGGAATGAGCGTAAGAGATGTTAAAATCTTTGATCAGATACGGTAGTGAACCGAAATCTTCATTGCTATCTTCAGTTTTGCTGGTCATAAAAAGCTCAAATGGAATTAAGTTCAGTTCGCCATCCGGTATGATATACAATTTGTTGATGGCGTCATTGTCGATTGCCGTCAGTGCTTTGTGTAACACCTGATCATAAACCCTCCTGGACACTTCTCTAAACCTGGTTGCACTTTCAATATCGGAATTATCTGCTTCCTGCATCAGGGATTTAAACAATAGAATATTTTCGATATCAGGAACCGGTAGCTTTAGAAACGCTGCCTGATCCCTGGAGATACTAAAAACAAAGACAGCGTCTTCAGTGATGAAGTATTCTATCAAGGCTTCTGATGGGCTGAGTTTATTTCTGATTTTATCAATAGAAACCAGTTTAGCATCGTAATTGACGCCATAGAACTCAGGGAAATTCAATTCAAGATATCTTAAAGCTGTATTGTACGCATTTTTGTTTTCAGTTAATGTGAAAAGGTAAGTCTCGAGCATGGTAGAGTCTTCCTGACTTTTAACCCTCATACCCTTTAAAATGGCGATTTCTGACATAAGGTGAGACTCTTGTAGTCTCAGATTTCTCAATTGCAGCAAGAGCGAGTCGGGAATATTGGTTTGCTGAATAGAAAGATTCCTGCTGAGGTCTTCCAACAATTGGTTGGATAGATAACTCTCCGCAAAGGAAAATGCATTTTGAAGATAGCGATCTTCGCCCGTTAGCTCATAAAGCACATGACTGGTCCTGATACCAGACCGATAGATTTTTTTTAGCTGTTCGATGTTGTTCTGTCTATCCCTTTCAGACTTATAAGCTCTTTTTACTTCGTTGAGCGCCTTGATACCGCTGAGGTAGCTTTTATGAGCACGCTCAATATGAGTATTAATCGAATTCCTTTGATAGAGTTTCTCGAATATCTGCCCCTTTAAATAAAGTGACTGGACTAGTATTCTTTTCAGCTCCGGATTGTAAACAGTACTGTTTTCCTTGATTACTTCATCGTTATCCGTTAGGATTAAGTCAACATATTTCAATGCCTGTTGGAAATCTCCATCATCGATCTGGTATTGAATGTAGTCATTCAGGAACTGAATATGTGGGTTTAGGCTTTTGGTACCTAAGGAATCAATCATGGGGAGGATTTTTGCCAATACGGCATTACTTTCGGCGGCCTGTCCGGACTTTCTCAGGATTTTATATTTCATTCCGTAGATATCAGTGTAATCCAGTCCTCTGGTTGAAATATTTGTACATTTGTCAATATAAGACTG
>JBCBHL010000392.1:0-6798 GCA_038525605.1 Bacteroidota bacterium | reverse complement strand
ACGAGAAAAAACATCTCGCTCATTCCGGCATTCAAAAATGACATCATGGTAGTAGAAGCAGATATTGCCCTGATAGATATCATGGATTAATTCATTAATGTAAAAAGGTTCTTTTTTAGGAGTGATCTGTTTGGCCTCCAGTTTTGATAACTCAAAAAGCTCTTCTACTAGTTTTTTAAGTTTTTCAGTGCTTTCGAAAACCGTATTGAGGTATTTGGTCCTTTCTTCATTGGATAGGTGCTCATTTTTAATCATCAGCGTTTCGATGTAGCCGTGAATAACGGCCAAAGGAGTGCGCAAGTCGTGGGAGACATTCCCCACGAGCTCACGTCTCAGGTTTTCCATAGCTTTCAGATTTTCAATATTCCCCTGAATAGTGTCCGCCATTTCATTAAAAGAACTGGCCAGCAGATTTAATTCTCCCTTGCCGGCTTCTTCGGGTATTCTGGCATCCATATTACCAGACTGAAAACTCCTGACCGTTGAAATGATCGAGCGAAGGTTTTTGGTAATTAACCAAATAGCAAGCAGTCCTATAATCAATGCTGTCAGTAGCGTAATCAACATCGTTTGCGCTCCCAGATTTAACAAAAAGCTACTTTTCAGTTTACCGGAAACAGTGTCATATTCTTCACTGGCCAGTATGACATAAACATAGCCCAGCAGTTTGCCATTTTCAGTAACGGATGCAGCGGAAAATATCTTTTGTGTACCGGGGTTTCTGGGATCATCTCCAACAATGCAATCCTCCCCGGTATAATTGAGAAATTCTTTGACAGGTTTCAGGCTAACCTTTTCCATTTTTATCTTCTTATAGGGCGCCACGTAATTGATGATATTCCCTTGCTGATCCAGCAGGTAAACTTCAATGCTGGGGTTGATGGCCATCATATGATGCATGATCTCATCTGTGGCAGCTTCAGTTTTTTTACCATTTAAAAAAGGCTTTACCTCATTGATAATGGAATTGGCAATTTTAGCGTTGAGCCGCTGGCTCTTTTCCATAAAGTGCTTTTCCGCTTCTTCTTGAGTGATAAAAACATAGGCTATTCCCACTGTAGTCATCATCAGTAAAAAAATGAAAGATATTTTCCAGTATAAGCTGTTGGTAATACTTGTTTTCCGCTTCATAAACTCAGGAATTTAAGAGGTGATTTCATCATTGAATCGATAGCCCACTCCCCAGGTAGTCATGATGTAAGTAGGGTTATTCATATCGGGTTCTATTTTTGCCCTCAATCTGTTAATGTGTGAATTGACAGTATGCTCATAGCCATTGAACTCATAACCCCATATAATGCTGAGTAATTGCTCTCTGGAATAACTTCTGCCCGGACTTGTCGCAAGAAGGGCGAGTAAGTCAAATTCTTTGGGAGTCAATTCTATTCGTTTCTCTTCAACAGAAACTTTTCGCATCTCTTTGTCTATACTTAGGTCTCCAAAGTATAAAATCTCTTGCCTGCCTTTAGTAGAGGGTGATAGTAAATCAACCCGTCTGAAAATAGCTTTTACCCTTGCAATAAATTCTCTGACGCTAAAAGGCTTGGTGAGGTAGTCATCAGCACCGGTTTCGAGCCCCAGGATTTTGTCGATCTCTTCGGATCTTGCCGTGAGCATTAGAATAGGTGTGGAAATTTTTTCTGCCCTTACTTGACGACAGATTTCCAGACCATCAACACCGGGAAGCATTACATCCAAAACCATCAGATCAAATTGTTCCGTTAAAGCAACTTTTAACCCTTCGGTTCCATTCATTCTGGTGGTGAGCTTGCAGTCGAGATCATTCAGGTGGATCTCAAGTAACTCCTTTATATGCTGATCATCCTCAATTAAAAGTACTCTTTTCATCTCTTGCAAGATAAGGTTCAATTATCACGAATGTATCACATTGGTATATCATTACGGTACAGATGATGTCCCGGAGACTTTTTATGCAGACAATACAGTTAGTAATTTTTCGTTTTTGTTAAAGAGTAATTGTTGCCGGTCAATGGTAAATTGGGAACAAATTTTTATTGTCGGCGGAAGTGTTATCCGAAAGCCGGAAATGATTAAACTTAAATGACTATTTTTATGTTTTTTCTAAAACAGATGGAAAAAGTATGTTTGTAGAATTTGATGATATGGCGGAGAGTTCCAGGGTCTGGATTTACCAAAGTGACAGAAAGCTGGATGCTCAATTGAAAGAAGTGGTAGAATCACATGGAAGGGATTTCTGTAATCATTGGGAGGCACATGGGAATCCGTTGAAGTCTTCAGTAAAAGTACTGTATGATCAGTTTATCATTATTGCTGTTGATGAGGGATATAACATGGCTACAGGTTGTTCCATAGATAAGTCGGTAGATTTGGTGAGGAAGTTAGAGCAGTCGCTGGCTATTTCTTTATTCGACAGAACGAAAGTTGCTTTTCTGAAAAACGATGAGGTTTTCACCAAACCTATGAATAGCATAAAAAATGAGATCTCCGCAGGGGTTATTGATCAGAATACTGTTACTTTTAATAACCTGGTCCAGAACCTGGGAGAGCTAAAGCAAAAGTGGCAGGTGCCGGTAGGGAATTCCTGGCTGAAAAGGTATTTCGCATAACAAATTACAGATAACCATACGAAACTAAATATTTCATGAATAGTCAAAAATTATTTTTAGCCTGTTTTTACGTTTTTCTTGGAGTAGTCCTTTACAGTTGCAACGTTTCTAAAAGAATTGACAAACAATTCAATAAAGGGCATTATGATTTGGTTATCAGGACGATAGAGAGTAAAAGCAAGAAGTCTGCTGAGGATAATTTTTTACTTGCCGAGTCTTACAGAAAATCCAACAGAATCAAAGAATCCGAGCCTTATTACAAAGCAGCAATAGATCAGGAATATGAAGATGAATCCGTTTATTTTCATTACGCAAGAGCTTTGGAAGCCAATGAATCATATCAGCAGGCGGAAACAGTGCTACAGGATTATATTTCCAAAGGGGAGGATGACCATGTGCTGAAACTGGCTCAGGGAGAACTCGATGGATTGCTGGAATTAGATAAGCTGAAGAAAGAAGGAAGCTATTTCAAAGTAAAAAACTTACAGGATATCAATACACCAGCGATCGAATATTCGCCGATCTATAACAATGGGTTCCTGTATTTTACATCAAACCGAGAAGGCGGTAAAATCTATTTGAATAACGGGCAGCATTTTACCAATATTTATAAAGTAAAAACCAAAGGTGCCAAAGTGCAGATGGAGTCATTAAAGGCATTAGACCCTATTTTCAATGATCCAAACACTAACGAAGGTTCAATTGCGATCTCTGCTGATGGTAATTCGGTGATATTTGCAAAAGGAAACCACGGCAAACCCACAGGAACTGATAATGTAAACTTATATACTACTCGCTACCGAAATGGAAAATGGACAAACCCTAGAATCCTTGGAATTTGCGATCCAAGAGCATGGGATTCATCGCCAGCATTAAGTGCAGACGGTCGAACGCTCTACTTTGCTTCCAACAGAAAAGGTGGTTATGGTGGTACCGATATTTATGTAGCTAAGCGCGACCCGAGAGGAAGATGGGTAGATGTTAGAAATCTAGGTGAGGCGATCAATACATTTGGTAACGAGATGTATCCATTCGTGTCTGATGACGGGAAATTATATTTTTCTTCTGATGGGCACCCCGGATTCGGTCAGTTGGATATGTTTGAAGCTACCCGGTCTAAGGGAATCATTACTGTTAAGAACATGGGAGAGCCTATCAACTCTTCTGCCGATGATTTCGGGATTCATGAGTTCAATCTGACGAGAGGATTTTTTACTTCAAACAGGGAAGGCGGCAAAGGTGACGATGATATTTACACTTATGTCAATGAAGACCCTGATCTAAAGATTGTGAAATATGTGTTGCAGGGAAAAACAGTCACGATGGACGATGGGGGCAAAGAGGTGATATTGCCTAACTCCAAAGTAACACTGACAGGACTTGATGATGAAATTCTCGATGAGGCTTTCACCGGTTCCAAAGGTCAATTCAAATTTCAAGTGTTTCCTGAAGAAGATTATGACCTGATTGGCGAAAAAGCTAATTTTTTCACTACCAGAAAGGGATTTACAACAATCGGTAAGTCGGTAGATAAATCAACACTGACGGAGTTTGAAACGACCATTACATTCGAAATCAAAATAGTATTAGAACCAATTGTATTGGATCAACCCATTGTACTTGATAATATTTACTACGATTTAGATAAGTGGGCTATCAGAGACGATGCAGCTAAAGAACTCGATAAATTGGTAACGACCCTTCAGGATAACCCGGATATCAGCATTGAACTGAGTTCTCATACCGACTCCAGACAAACTGATGAATACAATGAAGTGTTATCAGATAAAAGAGCAAAATCAGCGGTTAATTATCTGATCTCAAAAGGGATAAATTCGGGCAGGTTGATTGCCAAAGGATATGGTGAGTCACAGTTGATTGTGAAAAATGCACAAACTGAGGAAGAGCATCAGGTTAACAGGAGAACGGAGTTTAAAGTAATCAAGTACAATAAAAAAATTGTCCGTGATGAAGAAGTAGATGAGACAGATAGGTTCTTCGACGATGAAGATGACGGAGAGTCCGATCAATAAGATTTAATAAAATAAATAGTATATGAAGGGCCTGTTATTTGCAATGACAGGCTTTTTTTAATTCAGAAGCAGGAAATAGAATAAGCAGCCGAAAATGATCGCCAGTCCGATTAGTAATATAATTCGAGCAGTTTTTTCCTTCTTCTTCTGTTTCAGTAGATTTTCTCTGTATGCTTCAAGTTCTTCCTGGCTTGCTTCTTTGAATTTTGGTGGCTTTGTGGATTTAAAAGTCTGATTCTTTCTTTTCTCCGTCCTTGCTTTCAGGTTTTCTCTGTTTTGTTTGGCATTATTTTGTGCATCTCTTAAAAATCCGTATCCTGCTCCCATATGTGATTAAACGTGTCAGTCTTGCATTTGGTTGGAGGTCGTAATTTGGTAAATTCCTCAATTCATAGGGTTTCCTATAGAATCAAATATAAATCCATTATTGAGGTGAATATTTCTATATTTGTGTTCAAATTTTCAAAGAAATAATGAGCAGCGAAAAATACGCCCAACGAGGAGTTTCAGCATCAAAAGAAGATGTGCACAATGCAATTAAAAACATTGACAAAGGCTTGTTTCCCAAAGCATTTTGTAAGGTCGTTCCGGATTTGATAGCTAATGACAGTGAATACTGTAACATCATGCACGCTGATGGCGCAGGCACAAAATCTTCGCTCGCTTATTTGTATTGGAAGGAGACTGGTGATATCAGCGTTTGGAAAGGAATAGCCCAGGATGCCATCATTATGAACATCGATGATCTTATTTGTGTTGGTGTCACTGATAATATCTTATTATCTTCTACGATTGGCAGGAACAAAAACCTGATCCCGGGAGAAGTAATTGCGGCACTCATCAACGGGACCGAAGAGGTGCTTCAGATGTTGAGAGACAATGATGTAGACATTATTTCTACCGGGGGAGAAACTGCTGACTTGGGTGACCTGGTGAGAACCGTCGTAGTAGATAGCACAGTAACTGCCCGTGCTAAAAGAGCTGATATTATTTCTAACCATACCATTAAGCCCGGAAATGTCATTGTGGGGCTGGCCAGCTACGGACAAGCTAATTATGAGACAGCCTACAACGGAGGAATGGGGAGCAATGGACTCACATCAGCCAGACACGATGTATTTAACAAAGTATACAGAGAAAAATATCCCGAAAGCTTCGATCCGCTAGTCAGTGAAGAGCTTACCTACTCGGGAAAATATTTGTTAACAGACCCAGTGGATGGTAGTCCTCTTGATGCCGGAAAACTGGTGTTATCACCTACTAGGACCTATGCCCCGGTAATGAAAGCGGCATTTAAGGAATTGAAACCGCACATCGACGGGATGGTACATTGTAGCGGAGGAGCTCAGACAAAGGTGCTCCATTTTGTTGAAGAACTACACATCATCAAAGACAACCTTTTCGAGTTACCGCCGCTTTTCAGAATCATACAGGAAGAAAGCAATACGGATTGGAAAGAAATGTATAAAGTTTTCAATATGGGACACAGACTGGAAATTTATATGGATGAACAATATGCCGGGCAGATGATTGATATTGCCCGCTCTTTTGGGATCGATGCGCAAATTGTTGGCAGAGTTGAGGCCGCATCAAAAGCTCAAGTCACTGTCAAAAGCCAGTTTGGAGAGTTCGTTTATTAACAACAAGTATCAACTTCAGGAAATTTTTTGGGTAAATCGAAACATTTTTAAATTCTGGTCGTTATGATAGTAATACTATTATTAAACAAATAGTTACTTCTTTTAATGATCAGACTACTAATCATATCAACACTACTACTAACCTTTCTTGCTGCGGAAGCTGAATGTACTTTCGTGCCCGTCGCAGAGACAGGTTCGGAAATAGAATTGATGGAAGTTTCTGAAAAGCTTGTTAATCAACAGCAAATCAATTTTAGGAAATTAGTCGGGCAGCAATACAGCAATTTCACATCAGAAAAGCTTAGTTATGCTATCCTCAATGAAGCTGCCTATTCACAAATTATTACTCCCTCGATAAAGAAGAATATTTTACTGATGCAGTTTGTCATATAGTGTTCCTGATCAAGGAATGACTATGACTAAATTATTTTTCAGATAAAAATTCTACTACATGGATGTACCTAAACAAAATTGGTTTAGATATCAATTATCTAAATATAGCCATAACATACCGATGCTTATTTTAATCAGTATGGT
>JBCBHL010000391.1:0-6889 GCA_038525605.1 Bacteroidota bacterium | reverse complement strand
CCGGTAAGTATGTAATATACGTGGTTAACGTAAAAAATATTATATACACGCTCAAGGGACGGGTGCGATACTTCGGTTCCGTGCCTGAAAGCTTCCTACGAGTAGTTTTCGACCTTATATACCAAGTTACTCTCTCAGCGCAGAAGGCTGCAGTAAGGTATTTTATTAGGAGCCACGTCACTCCGAAAAGAAATCTCATACGCTTACAAAACCAGACAATCGTCTCCCAGTTGAGCACAGTTCTTTGCTGCGTGCAGACGCTTAAGCATACTGTGACAGACGGGTTTAGGGATCAGAGAGTCTGTATTAAGGTGGGAAACATGCCCGGTATTTTACATATGCGCACAAGTCACAGTTACTTTCCTGTGGCAGGGGAGACCCGAAAATACTTTTCAACCTTGTCAGGTGAATCGGAAAATGGGTCGGCCTCACTATCTAATAGTACAAATGGTGAAGAGCATGAAGTAGACTTAAACTGGTTTAGAAACGATGAAAAACTTTTTGAGAGAGCAGTCTCGGTGGAATCTTTGAAGAGAGCATGGTTTATGCTAAAAAGTAATCAAGGCATGATGAGTGTTGGTACTAGCCGAGAAACCCTTGGCGGCATAAGCAACCACTGGTTTGAAGCAACGAGCAAAAAACTACTAGATGGCTCCTTTAAGTACCCCAATCGCAGAAGGGTTCTTATCGCTAAGCCAGATGGTGGCGAAAGACCTCTAACTATTGCTAATCCTAGGATTAAAGTAATAGAAAGAGCACTGCTAAATGCCGTGGAGCCCATCTTTGAAGGCCTTCACCAATGGAAAAAGATCTCAAAAAAAGAATACGACCAGCGTAAAGGTTCTAAGGACGAGAAGAATTTCAGGGTTATAAAGTTTAAAAAAAATACCTACGAAGCGAGAGATACTATCCATCCAACGATCTTTTCGCCTCATAGTTATGGCTTTAGACCCCAAAAGTCCGCCCACCAGGCACTACACGTTATAAAACATTGGAGAACTAACTCTTCATTCTTTATAGATTATGATGTGAGTAAGGCTTTTGACAATGTCAATCGGAAACGGTTGAAAAATCTCTTTAATAAACAAGTCCGTGACGTTCGTTTTTGGATGGAGATATCCAAAATTCTAAACTCGGGTGTTATCCTAGAATTAAAACTTTTATTTGAACGTAAAGGTGTCGCTCAAGGCAGTATTTTAAGCCCTTTTCTTTTTAACATTTATTTACACGAACTTGATAAAAAGATAGCTAGTATTCAAAAAACTACATATGATACTCACCAATCTCATGAAAGCGCTACGTATGGTAATATAGAAGCGGAAAAAGCATATCGTAAGATCTCTCGCGATTTTGCTACGGATAACCTTAAGAGGTCCCTAAAGAAATATGGTTCGAAAGAAGCTTTATTGGAAGCACGTAAAACTGCGTACAAAGAGCACCATAAGAAATATGGGCGTCGTAAAAGTATCGATACCGATATTCGACATATACAATACGTGAGATATGCTGATGACTTTTTGATAGGAGTCGTGGGCAGCCGGGAGTATGCGGTCCAAGTAAGGAAGGATATTAACAACTTTCTTAAAAGCAGTTTACACCTAAAAGTTAAGAAAGACAACCTGGTCCATAGGAATGATGGTCCTGTCATCTTTCTGGGTCACAAAATCCGCCTTAGCGAATTCAAAGTGAAAACCTCTACCTTACCCAAACAAATTAGAGCTGCGAGGAAGAATAAAAATAAGTCAATTGCAAGATTTTTAGAGGTAGACAAACGCATAGGAAGATCTAAAAGCTACCAACTATATTCTAAGGTACTTTCACAATTCAGTGTAATTTCAGAAGAATTGAAGATCAGCTTAAAAAGTAAGACCAGCGCAGAACACCTTTCTCTTTTTTTTGCTTTCCATAACATTGGTCAGTTGTTAATGAAAAAACTGTCTATATCGGATTGGAAACAATTCCTGGAGATTCTTACCCTTGCAAGTTCCTCGGATTGGTATAAACAAGAATCCAGCAACCCGGCAATAAATAGATGGATCACCTATCTTAACAATGAAGCGGACCGACTAAATGAGCTTAATGCCACTATTTTACGCGACAAATTATCTTCTCTCGCAAAGTTGGACTACTCCGCTGAAATGTCGAAAGGTACGGCTGATAGCTTTAAAGAAATACAGCTTAAATACTTAAAAGAGGCTGAAATTGCTGCTGAAGCATCTTTAGTCCCTGAGATTAAAAAAAGACGTGACAAGATTATAAAGAAGTTTAATATCAACATGAAGTCCCCATCTACTTTAAGCAAAGAGGAAAAAGACTCACTATCGCTGGCTAAAGAACTTACCATTCTTGGTTCAACGAAATCTTCTCCGAGACGAATATCCATTAATGCCCAAATTGGCGCTACTTTTGCTAAATTACGGGTCAAAGGGTATATTCATCCGTTAAAAGAAAAAGCTATGGGCAACTCAAGCTTAGGGTTTCACACGGATTCTGAAATTGTCCACCATTTTAACCACCTCATACACGGTTTACTTAACTGGTTTTCGGGGGCGGATAACTTCTCTAAGGTTAAAGGCTTAGCCCAGCTGCTACGTAAGAGTTGCGTGCTGACGCTAGCGAATAAACATAATAAAAGCCAAAACTGGGTCTACACTGTTTACGGAAGCGAAATCGTTGTGAATAAGGATAAGCCAGGTATAAAAGAGGTTCCATTAATTAGTAGGTCGTCAATTCTCAATCACCCAAGTAAGTTTAATTTGAAATCGGACAGCTCGGCTATAGACCATTTTGACCTTGATAATATGATGGGCAAAATCTTTAAACTTAATCACAGCCTAGAATTCTTTCAAGGTTGTTCAGTTGAGGGCTGTAACGAAACTGAATCTATTGAAGTACACCACATTGTGCGCCTTCATCGTAAAGTAGACTCTGATGGTGGTACTTCTGTTATTGACCGAAAAGGTAAGCGAGTAAAAGGTCTTCCTGCTATCCTGACTATGCTTAACCGGAAACAACTTCCTTTGTGTCGGAAACACCATTTGGAGTTTGAGAAAGGAATATTTTCAAACCTTGACACTGGCAAACTTAAGTCTGTCCTTGGCAAGGTCCCTACCCCTAAAAATTCTGACTTCAAGCCTGTATTTACCGGTGATCCCTACTTTATTGAGAAGTAAATTTTATGTGAGCTACTCTATTTTATGGCTTTACTGTTACAAGTTACATTAGTGTCACATTTTTTCCGCTCTTCAGTCTTCTGTAATTGTATTTATTAGATTTTGAGAAAGCTGAATACGCCGAAAAGTGTACGTTCAGCTTCGAGAGTATCGCTTAGATAACTCACCTTGTTTGGTTGTTCCTATTTATTAATGTTTATTGGTGGAGTAACAGTGAAAACATTCCATCAGCGTCGTCTGATGGATTTTCTAAATTCGATATTATAAAAGATGTTTTTACTTTTCTGTTGAAAAAAGGGGGCTCTCTGTTTTTCTGGTCAAGCGAGTTTTTTTTCATCGTAAGTACACTATTACTTTTTATGTTATTGTACTTAACTACTCATAAAACTGATCTTTTTTACAAAAAATTTTTTGAGCTTTATGCTCCTATGCCATTTATATATAAAATGGCATTGTTTAGTTTTTCAGTTTCATTAGCAATCCCAGTTAGGATATGGATCAAAACTACCTTACCTAAAACTTTAACTACTGTTATATCGTTTATTTTAATATACTTAGCAACAATTTTTCCATTAGTAGCTATTTTTGTTTTTTTCCAGGTAGTTTTATTGCTCAATAGTTTAATATTTGTCTTTAGCTATGAAAACTTTCCATCTTTCAAAAATTTTATATGTAAAATCTTATTCGGAGGTAATGAGGCCTTTGCATCACTTTACTTTGATTTTTTTTGGGGGAATATGAATTCCGGTAATCTCCGCCGGGTAGGGGAAGTGGTTGCTGGTGGAGTTGGTACCTACTTTGCTCGCGAGGCTCGCGAAAAGGCTGTGCAAGAAGCTGAAAAAAAAGGTGCCGAGAGGACCGAACGTGCCATTAAGCAGTCCTCTGAGCCTGTCACTTCGCAAGAAGCATATGACCTTGAGCGTAAGGCCGTGAAAGAGGCACGGTCTGAAAATCCAATCCTACATACGGAGGATACCATAAAGGAAAAGGCTTCAGAACTAAGTAGTTGGTTTTTTGGATCATAAACCTCGGTATTGTTTACGACCTTACGGTACTAAAATCCTTAAATATCTTTGTGGTTTGGCTTCGGTAATGCCCATATATATTTTTTTTGTTTTCACTGTGGCAAATATTAGTTTTCTAGGAATCAATAGTTTTATTGGAGAGTTTTTTGTTCTTATTTTCTGTTCCTTATCTTTCTGTAATTGTATTTATTAGATCTTGAGAAAGCTGAATACGCCGAAAAGTGTACGTTCAGCTTCGAGAGCATCGTTAGATGACTCGCCTAGTATGGTTATTCTTATTTATCAATGTTTATTGGTGGAGTAGTCGTTAATTTTTATAAATTAAATTTCTACTTGGAATATAGCCAAGAGGGAAGGCAATCGTTTTTGGTACGATCATTCAGAGGTTCGAATCCTCTTATTCCAAAAAAAGCAATACATATACACGTATATATGTATGCGTCATACTCTTAGAAAAAATCCAAATTAATGTTTGCACATTCTCAAATTTGGAGTATATGGATGGGTGATTGCTCATCAAATTATCAACTAGGATTCCAAGACCCAGCCACTGCTGTCATGGAAGGAATTTACTTGTTTAATTTACATTTAATGTTTGTAATTATCGGAATTGTTTTGTTAGTTGGCTGGCTTTTGTTTTTAGTTATCAGAAATTTCGCTGAGTTGAGTAATAGTCAATCAATGAACTTTCATCATAATAATCAAATTGAAATTATTTGGACGTCAATCCCAGCATTACTTTTATTGAGTTTAGCGTCTCCTTCATTTTCATTACTTTATAGTTTGGATGAAATTTCAAATTCTGATTTAACTTTAAAAATTTTAGGACATCAATGGTATTGGAGTTACGAGATTTCAGATTTTAATTCGTGTTCAGGAGCACAGCATTTAAAATATTCTTGTTACATGCTTACTGATGAGTCTTTAAAAGATCAAAAAGCTGTTGGGTTTTTACGTAACTTAGAAACAAACAAACGTGTAGTGCTTCCTACAAATACCCATTTACGACTTTTAATCACTGCTGTAGATGTTTTACATAGCTGGACAATTCCTTCATTTGGAGTAAAAGTAGATGCTTGTCCAGGACGTTTAAATCAGGCAAATCTTTTTATTAAAAGATTTGGTATTTTTTTTGGTCAGTGTAGTGAAATTTGTGGAGTAAACCATGGGTTTATGCCAATTGTTCTTCTAGCGGTACCTTCAGTGCAATATCATTATTTGATAATGTCAAATTTAGAGTTTAATTAATATACTAAAAATTTATAAGAGCCTATAGCTCAGTTGGTTAGAGCGTGTGCCTGATAAGCGCAAGGTCAGTAATTCAAGTTTACTTAGGCTCATTAAAATTTAAAAGAGTGGTTAACTCAATTGGTAGAGTGTTTCGCTTACAACGAAACGGTTAGTGGTTCGAGTCCGCTACTACTTAAATACACTTTTTTTAAATTTTAACACACACGTAACTGCTACAATACGGTTATTTGTACGTTAAAATTAAAAAAAGTTTGATTGTTTTTTTCTTAATATTTTTGAGCAATTAGTTAAAACTAATGAATTGTTACTATATTCGTCTTTACCGTCACAGTAAAAGTCATTTAACCAAAATTTTAGTTTTGACATTTTTAATTTTAATTGACGTTCTTTAAACTTTTTAAACTTTAAATTAAGATAAAATGGTTTATTATGATCAGTAAGATAAAAATTAATGTTTGTCAAAGTTTGGGTAACTTGGTAATGAAAATTGGAATAGATTCTAAGATTAGCCAGTTTTTCAGAAGAAAAACTT
The DNA here is from genome assembly GCA_038525605.1 of Bacteroidota bacterium. Classification (GTDB taxonomy): domain Bacteria; phylum Bacteroidota; class Bacteroidia; order Cytophagales; family Cyclobacteriaceae; genus JANSWY01. The sequence continues at coordinate 908 of JBCBHL010000391.1, read as the reverse complement.
ATTGAATGGTTGTGTTTAGTTTTTAAAGAATAAACGTCTTCGTTAATTAGTTTCGAAAGTTTTCTGAGGATGTGCCAACCGCTTTTTGTTTCTTTTTTAAAAACTAATTTGTTTGTCCGTTTTAGATAACCATCTGTTGAAAAAAAGGTTTCTTCATTTTCGTAAAACATGCTAGCAGGTAAATAATGATAATGTTCAAAAGCCTTAAAATTCGCGTTAATGTAATTATACAGTTCATTGTCAGCTGTTTTTTGAGTGACTTGTTCTAAAACTAAAGGAGCTTTAACTTTACCGTTGTTTTCGAGAATTTTCATTTCTACCAATTTTTTAAAGTTTGTTAAGTTGTTGGTTCCAGTATTTAAAAAATAGATAGAATTAGAATTTCTTAGATCTTGTTCAGTAAAACTTTTAAAATTACTTAATAAATTTGCACCTGTTTCGCCAAGAGAACTGTTCAAAACATTAACTCCATTCCAATAGGTATTGAAAACATTTGTATGTTTTAAAACATCTAAAGCTTTTAGCAGCTCTTTACCGTCTGATCGTTTTGATAACTCAGAATTTAAGACAACGATAGGATTTTTAGCTGCTTGTATTTCTTGACATATTAGATGGTTTCCTTCGATTAAAGATTTTAAGATTCCTAAATTGTTTCCTAAAAATGATACAGGGAAAGTTAAGTCTAATAATGATCCTAAAAGAGCACATTTGAAATTACCTTTAAAGTAACGTTGCCGTAAATTTAAGTTTAATTGGTAGCCTTCAAATCTAGGATTTGTTGTTATCAGCAAGCAAAAAGTAGAACTCAAAAGTTTTGGCCGAGTTAAACTATTGTGTAGTTGGATTTTTGTTTCAAAATCATTGTTTACATTTGTTTTTTCTAATCGTCGTACTTATATAAAGGATCT
>JBCBHL010000390.1:0-6935 GCA_038525605.1 Bacteroidota bacterium | reverse complement strand
GCAAGCTGATATACCACAGAAACAGTAGAGAAAAAACGAATGCCCAAAAAGCATATAACTCCCACATATGTCCAAAATAGCCAAAAGCAGCACTTCTGAATTTCCGGTTTCGGAAAACTTTGAAAACAACACTTAAATCCAGTTTTTGCCCTGCCTTTCGAAATGGGCCGTCTGGCACCAGAAAGAAGATAGCAAGCCCCCCTAAAAAGGAAAGTGCCGATGTTACATAAACTACTGTTGCCCAGGGAAGATCACTACTGACTGTCTTAACCAGATGAGGAAAGGCTGTGCCCAGCACTAGTGCGCCAACCAGGTAGCCCAAAGCTTTTCCCAGACCCTTTTCATGATAATCTGATGCGATTTTCATCCCGACGGGGTAAATACCAGCCAACATAAAACCCATCAAAAACCGTAGCAAAATCAACCAGGTTAGTTCACCGCCTGCAATCAGAATTCCGGCATTTAATACTGCTGCCGCAATTGCCGAAAGACAAAAAACCAATGAAGGTGAAAACCTGTCTGCAAGGGTGAGCAGCGCAAAAATCAGTGTTCCTGTGATAAAACCAGCCTGCACCGATGAGGTGAGATAGCCGATGGCATTGCTGTCCAGTTGAAATACCCGTTGCAAATCGCCAATGATCGCATTACCTGCAAACCATACGGATGTACAGCAAAACTGCGCCAGTACGATAATGATTAAGATTTTGTTGGTATTGGCTTTAGTCATCTGTCAAATGTTCGGCAGCCAATATAAGAAGAGCGGCCTACAATGACACCTGGTATCAAAGAATATGATGGAAGATGTCGGATGTTATACTGAAAAGTCAAATTAAAATAGCTAATAAAGGTTATCACGACAGATTAATTATGCATGTTTTCAATTGAAGTACCAGTTGAAATTTAATTCATAACTATGAATCACTGTTGTACGGGATAACTTTTTTTGAAAAATAAATTTATCAGGCTTTGTGGAAAAGAGCTATGGAATTTAGGCTTAAATTCTACGAGCAGGAGGGCAGGCTTGCCAAAAATCCCGGATGAGCAGGGCGGCCTGTGCCGCGATATTTTTGGTCGATCCGATTGATTTTTCTTTGCCGGCAACCGGCGTTGTTCGTTTCTTTTCATCTAAGTGGTTCCCCACCGGGAAAAAGAAATGAAGGTCATCATAGTAAAAAAGGGGCTTACCTTTTTGACCAAATCTAAAATGAGGCATTAAATAGCAATAAACTAGTTTTTACAGTGAAATATATTTTAACCGGGCACTAATGATTATGAATTCATAATTTCTTAAAATTACAAAGTTTGACAGTTATAGCATCGAAAATTTATCTAAACAAATCTTAACGTGATAATGTCTAATCCTCTTCCCATTTTTTTGGAATGTGTTTGATATACACGTATTGTGCGATTTCCCGCCATTCTTCCCGGTCGATATCTGCTTTGCTATACATGAGCTTGTAATTACCAAACTTCTGAAACTTCATTTCTGACATAATTGAATCGGGAAATACTTTAAAATCAAGCCCGATCGATTTCATGGAAGATTCAACTGCAAGGAAATCCACCTGATTAACATTTAAATAAGCTAGCACATCAGGTTGAGTAGGCCGATCAGGGTCGATGGTGAAATCATAAGCCCAGTTTTTATCAATCGTTTTTTCTCTACTGTTTCTGTGGTATATCAGCTTGCCATCTACAATTTTTTCGTAATCCTCACTTTTCCACCGGTTATCAGCTAGTTGAAAAACCATCGCCGGTCTGGGGGTTTTGGGCATGTTTTCATCTTCAATCCTAACCTGTACCTTCTCGTCTCTTTTATCAACCGTCAGGAGAGCAAGTTTCTGACTCCTCTGCGAACTAAAATCGTATATCTGTCGGAGGCTTTGCTTATTCTCTGTAAAGAATGCACCAATGTTTTCTTTTTCAAACGAACTCCTCTGGTAATTGAAATACAAATCGCTTCCTACCGTAAACCAAAAAATCAGCAAAATGATCACCAAAAACAACAACAGTCGACTGATGTTGAATAGCCCTTGCCAGAATCGTGGAACGTAAGCCGTTGGCTGGAATGAATCACCCGAAGGCTCTTTATCTGCACTGATTTTACCGAATGCTTTTTTGGTTTTTTTATTGATGGCTCTGCTTTCGATCATGATGCTATCTGGGTTTGGCTTTTAGGTGATTGTAATGAAACATTCCGAATATTTGATAGATTGAATAATCAATAAAAGGTGGAGATTTTCAAGATTTTTTTTAATGTAACCGTCTTAATCAACTAAAGTTTACGTTTGAAACTATAGAAAGGATACAAAATAAACGGAAAAGAATCACAACTCAGCAATAAAGGGATCTTGGAGAGTTCCCGTACTTGCAGAACTTGTATTAGTTAATTGACTGTTGAAGATAAACCTGTCTAGACCACTGGTGAATGAGTCCTATTGGACCTGATTAGCAAACCTGTAGTGCCCGATAATAGTATAATCAAAAAGACAATCTGACATTTCCTGGCCGTTACCAATATTATGCACAATGTAGTAGCGACTGGTGCCTTTCACTTTTTGATCAACTACTATACCGATATGAGTAGTTCCTCCTCCCAAATTCCACGCTACCACATCCCCAGGCAGGTAATCGGAAGCTTTTTCAGTAATCTTTTTTGCTGCTCCTTTTCTGGTAAAAAAAGTTTGTAAGTTCGGTACCCTCCTGTGATCGATATTTTTATCAGTAGATTTTAATCCCCAGATCTTTGGATAGCTGGAAAAATTCGCTTTCATATCCTCGTGCACAAGCTGTTGTAAGTCAATCCCCAATTTCCTGTAAGCCCTGATAACAACATCGGTACAAACACCTTTACCCTGCGGCACATCACCCATCGGATATTTAATAGAAAAATACGACGGATCGTAAACCACTGCATCTTTCGTCAGCTCAATTGCAGCCTTAGACAATTTGCCTCCAAACTCATTCTGGGCTATCGTGCTCAAACAAAAAAGGATCAATAAAAATGTGATTGGTGCTTTTCTCATAAGTCTATTGATAAAATTTCTACTGTTTTCAATTTACCCCTCAAAGGTAATTTTCCCAAATGCCTGGTTTTAAAGGACTCCAGAGACAACATACCTGCCAGTGTACCTGATATCAACAGGCTTGATTCATGTTCGTTGCACATACTCTGGATTCTTGCGGCCGTGTTCAATGTATCTCCTGAGTAGGTGATGTCCCTTTTGATAATACCTACTTCTCCGGCAACAACCATACCATGATGAATTCCGGCTTTAAAAACAGGAAAAACCTGATATTTAGCTTCATATTTGTCTCTCAGATTCTGCAATTTGGCTCTGATATCAAAAAAGCAGTTGAGACAGCTATTTCCGGTGACTCCATTTGATAAACGCCAGGAAATGACGATTTCGTCTCCTACGTATTGATAAATCTCGCCGGAATTCGCCAGGATAGGATCGGTAATGTCAGCAAACAGGTCTTTTAAGAAATGATGGTACATTTCATTGCCCATTTTTTCAGCAATTGCAGTAGATCCTTTTAAATCCAAAAACATAAAAATTCGCTTTTCCTGCTGAGGTAGCTGATACTTACCCGTTATCATGCTCCACAACAGCCCCTGACCAAACTTATCATTGATCTGAAGTCCTAACTGCGTTAGTGCAACTATCAACGCCCAGAAAATGATGTTTTTAATATGCTCAGTCGTGTAAATGAGCTCGTAAAAGGCCTGATAGCCCTCTTCTGTTCCTAACCCGCCAAACAAAAATGCCGATTGCAAATAGGCCAGCAATAAGGTAATAATAGTGATTGCCAGTATGAAGGTAACGCATACGATTAGGATACTTTTGTAGTACGGCTGGGAGCGGTAGCGCCTGTTGACCAGATATACCAGGGTATAACCTCCTAGTACACCTCCCATAAAACCGGCAAAGGTATTGGTAATGAGGCTTTTAAGAAAAAAAGATCCCTCACTGTATCCACCACTCAAATGACTGACTATCAAAAAATGATCATAGACACTCAGCAATGCACCGATTACAGTCCACGAGATGACAATAAACATGAACTTTTTACTATCGATTGTACGTTGATTCCTTGCAAATTTCATGAACGCATTATCTTTCAAGAACTATCACTGAGTTTATCAAAGTGAATTTAGATGAATGTTTGAACAGTTAAAATTCCAATCATTTTGATCAAATTTATGCCCCAAAATGGACAAGCATCTGAATCAAAAACTCCCCCCACAAGAGCAAAAAGGCGTCTGATTCAGAAGAAATGATACGGAACACTATTCGATCGATTGTATCAGCTTGAATCAGTAAAGCTCTGAAAATCTCAATCAATAGTCAAGCCAGATAAATGAACCAAGGGTAAGAAATCAAATCAGCAAAGCAGTAAACCGCTCATATAATTTTGATATTTCACTGTAACCGAAAATACCCAATGATTCGTTAACCATTACATCCAATCCTGCTTACAAACCTTTTTTATTTTTTTGAACTATTGCATCTCTTATGATTTTAATTGCTGTGCTCGTTTTTTTGAGCCTCATACTTTTAACGGTCTGGTTGTTTATATTGATGGATTGCGTAAACGGTGAATTTCGCGGCAACTATAAATTTTGGTGGATCTTAACCATTACCTTTATCCCAATTCTTGGTGCAGGGTTTTACGTGATGATTGGTATGCATCGCAAAACAGAAAACAACAGCCCCTGGGAACTGATAGGCTAGTCAAAGAATTCTTGGAGGATTCACAGGCAATCGCTAATTTGCTATACAAAGGAAAACTTCAGGGCTATGAGAATTCTATTCACTTTTTTACTTGTTTCATTTCTATCATTTTCCTCTTTCGCTCAAAAAGACCAGCTAACAGCATTTGAACCTCTCGTCGGTGGCACCTGGGTTGCAGAAGGCAAATGGTCTGACGGCAATATTTTTAAACAGGAAGTTTCCTTCCGTTATGACTTATCAGAAAATGTAGTAATTGCTGAAACGAAGGGATTTACTGACAAAGATCAAACTGTTTTTGGCAATAGGAATCACGGCATCAGAAAATACGATCCGGCCACTAAACAAATCAGGTTTTGGGAGTTTGATGCTTTCAATGGCTTAACGGAAGGCATCATCACCGTTTCAGATAAAAACCTTTATTATCAGTATACCTACGGAGAATCTTTGATTACTGATGGATGGGAGTATCAGGACGAAAACACCTATCAATACAAAGTAGGCGTTTATGCTGGGGGTCGATGGGAAGAAACTTACCTGAACACAACCTTCACCAGAGAAAAATAGCGGTTAGTAAGGGTTATTACAATAGGTTTACAATACAGACTTTGATCTACAGGATCAGTTTACTTTTCCAGCTTTTGCTGATATAAATCCAGAAACTCATCTTTTCGTTTCCTTCTATACTGTAAAATCCACCGTGGATGCGGCAAAGGGATTACCTCTCCGAAAAGCTTGTATTTTTTATTGAGGTATTCCAGGTATTTAACATTCTTTCCCTGACCCAAAGAAAAAATCACTTCATTATCAGCTACCTGATCAAAATGCCACCTCAAGTTGTCAACCATGTAGCTTTCGAGCGAATCCTGCAGCTCTTTCTCATCGTAGTAGTTCAGGTTTTTGCCCTCTTTCACAAATCCGAGCGGGCAGACAGAGGAAATTAAAAACCGACTGTAGAAGCTTTCCGGTCCACCCAGGTGGTTGATCATCTCATAAATAAAAGTTGAAGACAATTCATACCTCCTTTCGAAATTGTTATCGATTCCGAGGATTGAATGCAGCTTTTCAGGATCAGTAAAAGGAATCCCTGTGACACCACCTCCAAACCTGCCAGGGTTGATTCCCAGCAAAAGAATTCTCTTTCGATTATCGGTAAAAAACTTCGCATAAAACGACTCTATTGCCTGAAGTACTGAGTCATCGCCAAAAGGAAACAGCAACCCAACGTCTTTCGGCAGTTTTCCTGGCTTGTCGATAGTTTTATAAAATTCCGTTAGTTTGTCTGCGATTGTCATAGCGATTTTGAATCTATCTGGATATAACTTGAATAATTGTAAACTAAAGGTGATGAAGGCAGATTTATTATGCGCATTTTCGATTTAAAGTATTTCACCATAATAGAATCAAAAATTCATCAATAAAAAACCTGATGTGCTAAAGTCTACTGTAACAGTTTCGTTAAAGATACAGGCGAAAATTGGTTTTCTGCAATTTTGGTTTTGAAACCTGAGCTAATCTCATAGCTTCCTGATGTATAATGAGGGTTCTGACAATTATTCATAAAGGTTATCACGAAAGATTTATTATGTGTATTTTTGAATCAATGCACGATGGTTAAGTTTTATGATTTGTTTCATAATTATTAAAAACCTCAAAACCTGAACGTTTCGATATTGATTATCTATCAATACAAATTCCAACGTGATTAAGTCTAATTCATAATTATTTAAATTTAGAACACTTATTCAACATTGATAAATAACTTTATTCAATACTGATAGCAATATTTTTTACTTAGTAATTTCAACAATATATCAATCAGCATGATAGATCAGCAATTAAAATTATTGGCCAGGCTCGCGGGATCGGACGGATCTATCGATGAATCTGAGCTTCAACTGATTCAAAGCCTGGGAAATGCCCACGGTTTAAAAGAAAAAGAAATCAGTGAGATCATTAAAAAACCCCAGGGTAAAATAGATTATAAAGGATTGACAGACGATGAGCGATTTGACTATCTGTATAACCTGGTACATCTCATGAAGGTAGACGGAGAAGTCTACAACCAGGAAATCGAATTTTGTGAACGCATAGCCAAGAAGCTGGGCTATCAGCTGGCTGCAGTTTATGAAATATATCCTCATGTGCACCCACGAGTAAAAATCCCGGATGAAATTCGTAAGTTGAGGCAAACAGTGG
>JBCBHL010000389.1:0-6936 GCA_038525605.1 Bacteroidota bacterium | reverse complement strand
CGGGAAAGTCAAGTGGTAAAGTGGAAGCGCTTAAAGACGTAAGTCTTACTATCGGCAAAGGCATGTACGGTCTTTTATTGTTAGTTTCATTGATCTTCGAATTGATATTTTAAAATTTGGGGATTAACCGGCCCGTTTGAGATTTGTATTGAATATATTGATCACCAAATTTTAAAATATCAATTCGAAGATCAATGAAACTAACAATAAAAAACCTCTCGAAGACTTACACTACGGGAAAGTCAAGTGGTAAAGTGGAAGCGCTTAAAGACGTAAGTCTTACTATCGGCAAAGGCATGTACGGTCTTTTAGGCCAGAATGGGGCTGGAAAATCTACACTCATGCGAACTATTGCCACCCTTCAGGATGCAGATCAGGGAACCATACATTTTGGAGATATTGATGTATTTGAACAACCTGAAAAATTGAGACAGATATTGGGATATCTCCCGCAGGAATTTGGCGTATATCCAAATGTTTCTGCTGAAGAACTACTGCTGCATATAGCTGATATGAAAGGGATTACCAGTAAAACTGCCAGGAAAGAGATAACTGATCAGCTACTGCAGCGAGTCAATTTATATGAGGCCAGGAAAAAGAGGTTAGATAGCTTTTCTGGAGGTATGAAACAAAGGTTTGGAATTGCCCAGGCGTTATTGGCTAAACCACAATTAATCATTGTAGATGAACCAACGGCCGGACTGGACCCTATGGAGCGTAATCGCTTTTACAACCTGCTTTCTGAGTTAGGAGAAGATGCAGTAGTTATATTATCCACACACATTGTCGAAGATGTTAGTACGCTGTGCAATGAGATGGCCATTATTGGAGAAGGTCAGGTTTTACTGACAGGCAAGCCAGAAGAGCTTGAAAGTAGCTTGCTGGGAAAAGTTTTTGAAGCACCGATAGACAAGAAGGAACTTCACACGATTTCCTCGGAATATAAAGTAATCTCACAGCGCTTTTATGCTGGCAGAATGATGGTCACTATAGTAGCAGATGACATGACCGATGGCCGTTTCTCCGGCAAAGCACCTACGTTAGAAGATGTTTACTTCAACTTATTGTTCGATCAAAAACAACCAGCACTCGTATGATATCAGGCATTATAAAATATGAATTCAAGAGAAGATTTGGACACTGGACAATTGTTCTTATCTGCCTGGCACTGATTTTTCAGGGCATTTGGTATACAAAGGGGACATTTGATTACTATGTCAATGAAGACTTACTAATGAATGCTCCAGCTATTTTTTATAAAAACCTTGCGGGAGGTGGTATTCTGATGATCATCATCATCGCCATTATTACAGGAACTGTACTTTACAAGGACATTGAGCATAAAACAAGTCAGTGGATTTATACACTGCCAATGAAAGAGAAACAATTTTTCCTTGGACGTTTTTTCTCTGCTTACTTCATTAATGTACTAGTAGCATTTAGTTATGTCATTGGCATGCTTCTGGTTCCTTATGCAGGTATTGGAGAATCGCATCGCTTTGGCCCTGCACCTGTTTTACAATTGATTCAGGGCTTTGTTTTGATTTTAATGCCTAATCTGCTGTTATTAACAAGCTTGATTTTCTTCTTGATCATTTCTTTTAAACGCATGGCCGCAGGATACTTAGGTGTCTTCGTAACTACTGTCTTCTTTCTGGTGATGCAAACAGTATCAGAAACAAGTGGTGCTACACCATTTATACAAATGGCAGATCCATTTGGGTTTGTGGCCACAGATACATTGGTAAATTCTCTCAGTAGCTTAGAGAAAAATACAGGTTTTTTACCGATAGAAGGTATTTGGATTTTTAATCGTTTATTTTGGCTGTCCGTCAGTTTTCTGTTGATTGCTGTAGCATACAGACAGTTTTCTTTTAAATACTTCATCGAAACGAAGGACCGCAAAAAAACTCATCAGGATCAACATGCTGATCGGCCTGCTTCGGTTTCCGCTGAGTCATTAGAATTCCAACCGCAATTCAGTGCTATTCTGTATATCAAAAAGCTTTGGACACTCGCCATACTAGAGTTTAACAATGTAACACGACCCACTAGTTTCAAGATCATATTAGGGATTATCTTACTGATGGCTACTTTACAAAACCTACTCTGGAATGCCAGTTATTATATTGGTAACACTGTTCCACTTACTTCGGGGATGACCTTGTTTAGACTTTCATTTGGTGTTTTTATCATGATTCTTATTATGGTCTGGTCCGGTGAGTTGTTTTTTAAAGACAAAACTGTGAAAATATGGCAAATTACAGATGCATTGCCTGTGCCAGTCTGGGTGACGCAGCTATCCAAATTTATTGCCATGTCCGGGGTTGCTTTTATACTAGCTGCTTCCTTTATGATCATTGGCGTGCTGGTTCAAATCTTAAAAGGAGGGGTAGACCAGATAGATTGGTCTTTATATGCCTACGATCTATTGGGTTTTAACTGGGGTTGGTTGACTTACGTTTTGCAAATCGCACTGGTATTCTTTTTTACAGGCTTAACTGGTAATCGGTTCTTTACTCATATCATCAGTGTCGGCATATTTTTTATGATCATTATGGCTTTTGAGTTGGGACTGGCAGAACAAGTGATTTATGCTTATGCAGCGGTTCCGGGTTTGGAAGATTATTCTGAAATGAGTGGATATGGTATATGGGTTATTTCAGCTCCCTGGTACTTTCTGATGTGGACCTTGTTGGCAATTACAATGGTATTGCTCGGTGTACTGTTTTGGAATCGAGGTGTTGGTCAGAAATGGTCTCAAAAATTACTTTTTACTGGAAAACAACTGAATTGGGCTGGGAAAGCTGCGGCGTTACTATTTTTCATCGCATTCGTAGCTGTCAGATATCATATCAATCAACAAGTAACAGGAGAAGGTAATTTTGTGTTGTCGGCTGTTGAAGAAGCTGATGCTGCAGCTTACGAACGAACTTATGCTTTTCTGAAGGAAACGGAACAACCGAAATATAGAAAGTTAGATTTGCTATTTGATTTCCATCCTGAGATACGGAAGGCTGACTATCAGGCTGAATTTCAACTAATATCTTCAGATTCGTCAGGAGTAAAAGAATTGTATCTAAACTTCCCTGCTTTTGTTGCAATAGAAGAACTCAAAATGCAAGACGGTAAGTCATTGGTGAAAAAGAGACATGACGAAAGGCATGATTTGTACATTTATGATATTCCAAAATCTGCAATCAATGATACACTAAATCTTGTGTTGAAAGCAAGTAAACAGTATCAGGGCTTTACGCAAAGTGGCGATAACCCTCAGGCTGACCTGACATTTAAGGGTTCTTTTGGTAGCATCAGAGACTTTTTACCAGTCATTGGCTACTGCGATGATAAAGAGCTGGTGGAAAATCGAAAAAGAGAAGATCATGGGCTATCGAAACTTAACTCAAGAATGTCGGCAGTGAATGACTCACAGGCATTGCAGCAGCTATCACAAACCCCTGATGCCTTAAAAGTTTACGGATCTGTTCAAATCAGCACAACGGCAAACCAGTTGCCATTAGCTCCGGGAAAACTCGAAAAGGCATGGGACAATGAAGGTCGGAATTATGCACTTTACCGAATAGATGAGCCAGCGGTTTTCGATTGGCATTTAGGTTCATTTGAAACAAATCCTATCGAAAATACGAAAGGTGATTTTAGTTATGCTATCTGGCATTCTCCAAAGCATCCTTTCAACATCAAATTATATGAAAAAGCCATCGTTCAGTCTTTAGATTTTATTCAGAGTAAACTGGGAGATTTTCCAATTGATGAATTAAGAGTTGTTGAAATACCCTACTATCATGATAAGTTTTTTGCATTCCCTAATACCATTGCCATATCTGAAAAAGAAGGTTGGTATGCTGATACTACTGGTCTCACCGAAAGAGCCTACGTCCATCATACGATTGCTAGTCAAATGATTAAAATTTGGTTAGAAAGCAATACTGAAGTGGCGAATGTGCAAGGTGCCGATATGATCCAACTGGCATTGCCAGAAGCTTTGGCGATGCATTACGTAGACCAAACTATTGGAGAGGAGGCGACAAAACTACTGATCGATAAGAAAAGTGACCTCTATAATAAGGATCGGTATAATGAGCCTAATAAGGAGCCGGTTTTACTCTATGCAGATGGTGCCGATTACCTGGAAGAGAATAAAGGCGCAATTGCTATATTTCAATTATTGGAATCAATAGGGTCTGATCAGTTTATTGAAGTTTTAAAAAACTGGGTCCAATCAGCAGATGAACCCAAAGTATTTAAAACTTTCTATCATCAGTCTTTGGCTTCTTTGAGCCCAACGGATCATCGTGATATGAAGAAAATATTTGAGGAATAAGACTGTTTTTGAGATATGCTGATTAATCAAAATGATTTTTTTGAAAGGCTGTAGCCTGCTCATTGGTAAAATTTCGTAAAGCTCTCAATTCAAATGGTGAAAAGATTGGTTTCAGCTAATCCAGATACTATTGAGGTCGAGCTAAGACCCATTTAAACCCACTTTCGCCCTGCAAAGCTTTATGCGAAGCAGGGCTTTTTTTACCTTAGACTAGCAGCTACTTAGAGGTTTCTAGTGCTACGGTGGAGAAACTCCACCAGCAGAAAAAAAATTGCTTATAAACAGCTCCGAATGAATCGAGGGACGTATGAGAGTTTTTATGATTGAATACCAGAGCGCTATTGTAGTTTATGCACCCTGCAATCATTTGAAATCCCAATGGATCTCTGGGTGCCCGAACTGAACTTAGCAGTCCTAGCAGGCATAAACATAAGTGCATTTGGCAATTTTTTCAGCTACTTTCTCTTCACCTTTACTGATTAGCAAGAGATATTTCTGGCCTTTTATCTTAAATCCCGATTAGCATGAATTTGAAAAAAACGCATTTAATCTTACATACAATTGCCCGTTATTTTCTGGCTTCCGTGATTCTAATGTATGCTGTTGGTAAAATTGTCGGTACTCAGTTTTCTTCTTCACCTTCCGTCTGGGATAAAAGTGTAGGTGAATTATCCGGCTTTGAGCTAACCTGGTTCTACTTCGGTTATTCTTTTTGGTATGGTGTTTTTATTGCTGCATCTCAGATAATAGCTGCGTTCCTGCTATTCTTTCGCCGAACGACCCGTCTTGGGATAGTTTTATACCTGTCCATCATGGTCAATGTGTGGGCAATCGACTTTGCCTATGGTATTCATGCTGCTAAAGGTATGGCAACTATTCTTGTATTGGTAGGTACCTACGTGCTACTGTCGGAATTCAAAGCTTTCGAAGACTTTTTCCTGAAATCACCTCCGTTGTTTGCCGATTCACAAAGACCCCGTTGGATGAATAAGCTCAACAAGCTAAAGTACGCTTATATTCCGATACTGATAGGAGGACTTTTTGCTTTGACCATCACCTTAAAAGCAAAGATCATGACAAAGAATGAGTTTTATGGTGCATGGAAACCTGTCAATTATCAAAACTGGGAAAGAGTCTACTTTCAGGAGGCCTCTACTTTTTCCGTCAGGAGCAACGACAATCTGGCAAAGCTTTATGCCGGTAAATACGCTGTTAACAGGGAATCCGGAAAGATCGAACTGGCAAAATATACAGTTCCAGAGGAGGAAGTTAATGCAATGGACGCAGATAGTTCACAAATGTCACAATTCATGGTCTCAAAATATGAATTTGTTGAAAATAGATTAATTTTAACAAGCGATACACTGACTTTAGAATTAGTACGGCTAAAGTGAATAGCCTATGAATAAAACGAAAGAAGAGACTTCCGAAAATCTAACACTCAACAAGTTCATTAAAAGTAATGCCTCTGTCATGTTTGGATTAGATAGAAGGCTGTGGAGTACGCTTAAACTACTGTTACTTTATCCTGGCAGGCTTACTAAAGAGTTTACTAACGGAAACGAAGAAAAGTATACTGCCCCTACTACCCTTTATTTTACGACTAATCTTCTGTTCTTTTTATTACAACCAATCATCAATAAAGGTTATGTGCGAATACTTAATTTCAGCTACAAGGGCTTTACTAAAAATGAGGGGCTTTATCAGAAGCTCATTACTGACGATCTTCAGTTATCTGGTCTTTCAGAAATAGTTTATGAGGTGAAGTTTGATGCTTTCATTACCTACAATCAACCGGCTCTCATTTTCATTATGATTCCGTTTCTGGCTATTTTTTTGAAAGTATTCGAATTAAGGAAGCCGACAAAAGTGATAGATCATATTGTTCAGGCATTTCACTTTATGAGCTACTTCCTGATTGTATTTTTATTGATCACTGCATCTGCAAATCTGGTAGCATTCCTGCTGGATGGTACCGGATTAGTGATTACTATATCATCACTGGTCTTTATCGCAAGCATCATCGCATACATGGCCAGGTCTTTCAGCATCACCAGCAACAACTCGATAATAATCAGTATCGTTAAAGCTCTGGTCTTTTTTGTCTTTTTCTTTGTACTGTTTTTCGGCTATGTCAATATGCTGATATTTTTCACCATCCTAAATGTGGGATAGTAGAGGTCTCAATATCAACAGATATTGATGTACAATAAATATGTATAGCATGAAGTAACTACACTTTTAAGCTGTCGAAAAGGGCTATTGAAAAGATTTTAATAATAGAGATTATCGTAGATATCAAGAAATTGAATGGATATTACTCCACGAAATAATTAGTTCATTACTTTATGGCATTGCCAATAAGTTTCAACTGGAACTCAAAGTCTTCTGTACCTGAATTACCAATTTTTTGATGAACCAAATCCAGCGCACTATTTTCAAAAATATCAACCAGGTTACCATCCGGTAAGACCAGGCTCTTTGCAGCAGTATCTGTCTGAAAGATTGGAATATCTCCGCAGATCATCTGCTCGCGTTCTGATTTGATAATTGCAGAGAAGCTCTCCTTTTTCAGATAAGCTCTGGCTAAAAGC
>JBCBHL010000388.1:284-6938 GCA_038525605.1 Bacteroidota bacterium | reverse complement strand
TCTTCTTTTTTTGAGTTCTTAATTTTAGACTTATGATTGCGCACATCTTTCAGCTTTTATGGCTGATATCAGGATTCAGCAGCCTTGTTCAAGAACCTGCTTTCAATACTTATTCCGTAAAGTTTGATGGGTATATTCATTCTGAGAATTGGAACTCTATCCCAATATCATCGGCGAGAAAAAGTCAACGAGATATAAAAGTTCTGTCTACTGAATCTAAAAATGAAATTGAAAATGCAGTGGCATTGAATTCTCTCAAAATAACAGCTGATTTAATAAATGATTCTGAAGTAAAATACAAAGTAGAGAGCATTCATTTAAACATTGAAAAAGTCCATTCTCTGAAGGATATTTCATATGCAAAAGGAAATAGAGATCTGGGTAAAGGCCAGAATTACTTTCATGTTTCGCAGTTCAATATTACAACCGATACATTAAGCTATATTGAAATACCTGAGGGTTTGATTTTATATCCTTCCGATCTTATTGTCTACGATTCCAGAATCTACTGCGAAGTTAAAGCCAGGGAAGCAAATATTCTGGAGAAGGCCGTAATCGAATTTAAACTTAGTATTAACCTGTCTGAAATAGGTAATCCGCGCCAACAATTGATGATGAATTCAGATAGAAACTACTTTATCGCTGTACTATGAGTGAAAATAAAAAAGCAGACGAGCAAGACTATCAAAAGGTTTTTTCCCATTGGATGCGAAAATATGACGGGATACTGATTTGCAACGCTATCAGGTATGTGTTTACAGACTTACCTGAAAAACTAACCTATTTTGAAGACGGCGAACTTATTAAAAGTTCCGCCGAATTGATTGAAAATTCAAATAACAGGTTTTATCTGAAAGCAAGTTCACTGATTTCAATTATTTCTGAAGAGATTCTTCCCCTATCAAATCAACAGTCAGATTTATTTTTGCAGTCAAGAATTGAGGTAATCAGGACCAATCTCAATGATTATAATTCACACAAAAAAGTTACCAAAAAAACAGCCTTTTCAGAATACAATAAGAAAGAATGGAAGGCTTTCGAAGATAAATTTGGTGCATCTACCAGGCTATTTAAGAAAGAACATAACGCAGAAAGTAAAAAGGATACTATTAAACTTTTGATTGCAGTGTTAGGCCTGATTCCTCAAAAGTTCGAAAAATTGCTAGCTGATCTCAAAGACGCAGAAACTATTGAAACTCAAATAGAAAAACCTCATGCTGATAAGCAAATTGGTACAAATGCTCAAGCCTTTGAATATACTGATGACGATGAAGACATAGAGGTAGATATTGACGGAGCAGCGAAACAATCAATCAAATCAGTGCTAAAAGAGCATTGGAAATTAGTTCTGACTATTACAGCTTCAATTGTAGTTGTGACTTTTGTACTGGAAAAACTGGTTCCTCCGGATGAACCTGCGCCAGAAGTAAACAGAGTAGTTCCTTCCGAGGATCTCTTTGGAAAAAGTGAGAAGTTAATCGGGTCTGGTGAATCGGATTCAATCTGGCTGGAAGTTTCCTCCATATATGCCAACGAATTCATTGGTGACGATGAGCTCCTTCCTGTGAACAATGCCTATGTTTCAATTATTTTAGTAAATAAGACAAATTCAAGATTTTTCCCGGATGAGATTTTTTTTAAATGCAAAGCTCAAAATCTCGTAACAGGTGATATTGCAATACAAAAAGTAGCCATTAATGCTGATCCTAATCTGCTTGTCAATATTCCTGACAAAGTAGAATATGTATCATATCAAATAAAAAATAAGCCAGGTTTTTATTTAGAAGTGGATTCACAAATAAGCAGTTTAATTAATATTTCGGGTGCTGATATTAACCCACCTAAAACAGTATTCATTAGCATCGGAATGAATTTGAGAAAAGTTGATGACAATGAAGTCGTCACAATTGAATCCGGTGCGGAATTAGAAATTGCATTTACTGAAGATTAGTTTTTAAAGAATCCGAGTTTTCATCTGCTAACCGGCAGTAGGCAACCTTTAGACAGCCGCTTCCTTAAGTATTCAAAATCTTCTGCTCTGCTCCTGGTAAACCAAACCTTCATACAACCTACTTTCGTATACTGTATTGGCATGAAAATACTTTTTACCGCAATAGGCACTCGCGGAGATATGGAGCCATTCCTCGCACTTGCCGAAATTTTTAAAAACAAAGGTCATGAGGTTACCTGCTTGTTTCCGGAACAGTTTAGACATCTGGCCGAAGCATCCGGATTTGGTTTTGCTTCACTCGGTACCGGGTTCATAGAACTAATCAACAGTCCTGATGGTAGAATTGCAATGGGTGGCGGGAAGTTTGGTTTCAGAAAACTCAAAGCTTACCTTAACTTAATTACCAGGTCTCAGGCTGCTAACAGGGAAATGACAGTTCTGCAGGAAGCCTTTGTGGAAGCTTACAACCCTGACAGGATTGTGCATCATGCTAAAACCATTTACCCGGTCTTGTGGAGTATGGAACATCCGGGCAAAACAGTTACCATTAGTCCGGTACCTTATATGCACTATGTAAAAGGGCATCCGCACATTGCATTTCATAAAGACTATGGTGCTTTCATCAACAAATTCACTTTTCGACTCACAAAATTTGGACTGGTAAAAACCATCAGACATGCTCAAAAATGGCTAAAAAACGAAAATAGCAGAGCATCTTCGAAAGCGATTAGAAAAGCATTGACAAACAACAAAGTCATCTACTCCATCTCTCCCAGTTTGTTTCCCAGACCTGACTACTGGCCGGAAAACCTGAAAGTAATGGGCTTTCAAGAAAGAAATAAAATACTCGACTGGCAGCCTTCTTCTGAGCTTCAGTCTTTTTTAAAGAACCATCCAAAGTTTATGCTGGTAACTTTTGGCAGTATGATCAACGATCGCCCGGAGCAAAACTCATCGACGATATTAGACACCCTACTAAAGCTCGGTATTCCGGCCATCATCAATACCTCTGAAGGTGGGCTTGTAAAACCCGCTGGCTTTACTCATCCTCAATTTCACTTTGTCAACTCTATTCCGTACGATTGGATTTTTCCTAAAACCTATGCCGTAATCCATCATGGAGGTTCCGGTACCACGCATATGGCATTGAAATTCGGATGTGCCAATCTGATCATTCCGCACATCGTAGATCAATATGTCTGGAACATCACGATACATGAAAAGGGCGCAGGCCCACTGGGCGAAGACATCGGTCGGATAACTCACAAAAGTCTGCTACCTAAAATACAGGATTTGTGGCAAAACCTTACTTATAAAACAGTGGCGAAATCAATCGGTAAGCAAATCAGATCAGAGGATTATAGCGAAACTATATACCAGGAAATAATCGATCAACAATCAGCATCAGACAACTCTTAGGCATGGTTTTGCCTTAGTATATAAATGGTTATCTTATCCCGTCTAATGAAACTTTATAGCGAATACGGGGTTGGATTGATAGTGAGCTAACTTTCATTCATATGCTGTTAAAAAATATATTCCTGCTGCGATCGTCGATAACGGCCTTCTCATTTCTACTGTTGATTTCTTTATGCCATACCGGATACAGTCAAAATGAACTATCAACTACAGATTTGCAAAAGGATCTGACCATTATCAGGGATATTGCTATCGGCACAGCGCCGATGCTTTCCAAAGAAATGGAATCGGCGATAGCAGAAAAGATTCAGCAAAAAATCGGAGAACTGGAAAGTCAGTCACTGGATGTCATTGAATTCACCAAATTTCTGTCTAAACTAAATCTTGAAACACCATTTGACGAGCATGCGGAAATGGAATTGGGAGAAGAGGTTTTAAGACCTCTTTTGACAGGCAGCATGATATTTCCTATCCCTGTCACGGTGATAGATTCACTGATTGTCGTAAACTCCACTAAATTCGAAATTCCATTTGGCAGCATTTTGAAAAGCATCAATGGAGAGCCTATCGATTCTTTGAAAAAATTATTGGGATGGACCACCGACAGCTTTGATCAGAGACACCTTGAAAATCAATTTTCCCTGATGTATCTCGTCAATAAAGGTGGAAGCGAGTCTTACAGGATCGGCTACAGCGCACCTGATAATCCCCACAAGAGACTTGAGGAAGTAGTAATGGGCACTGACTTTAACGGATTTGTTGATAATATGAATCAAGGGTCGGTCTATCCCATCGACAGAGACCTGTACAATCAAAACATCAATACAAAGTTTTATGAAGAGCAAAGTGCCTTTTACCTCAGACTAAATAGTTTCAGCTGGTATGATAAAGAGTCTAAAGGTCTAAAAAAGCTCAAGAGTGACCGAGCCAATTTCAAAAAAGCTTTCAATAATGTTTTCAGGGAAATTCAGAACACAGGAGCAGATCATCTCATCATCGACCTGAGATACAACTATGGTGGTAATTTATTGATTCCCGGCCTGCTGTATAGCTACATGGCCAATGAAAGCTTCATAGAAAATGTAAAGCTGGAAATTGGTGATTTTACGCTTCCACACCGGAATCTACTTGTAAAGGTGGATGATAAAGAAGTATCCGACAAAAAGGACATTGATACTTTTATCAGTCGCTACCAGTCTGAATTTACTAAAACAGCCGTGGGCTATGAATGGGTCTACATCAATAGCGAATCAATAAAACCTGCCAAATTCGCTTTCAAAGGAAAGGTTTATTTACTGATTGGTGGTCGGACGATATCAGCTGCATCTTATTTTACGGCATTATTTAAATCAGCCGCGCGAGGACAGATCATTGGTGAACAGATCGGTGGCTCTCATCATTCGATTACAGCCGGCACTGATGTCACGTATCAATTACCTGGTTCAAACATCATTGTAACAGTTCCTTTGATGCTAGTCCATTTCTCTGATGAGGTGTATAAGGCAGTACCGGAGAAAAAAATAAACCCGGATATCAATCTTGCTACTGATACTTTCTATCAGCATTTTCTAAACCAAAAAGATCCTGAACTTGAGGAAACACTGAAACTTATTGCTGAGCAGCAATAAACTGGTTGAAGGGTAGAGATTATTGGCAAAAATCTAATTTCAATTCCCAATTGTGATTAAGGTTTTGTTCGAATAGGTGACATAAAATAAAAACCATCCTGACGATTACATTCAGGATGGTTTACCATTTTAATGTTTAGATACCAGGTTTTATTTCGTTAGTTCGTGTATGAATAAACCTTCGGTATTGTTACGGTCGGGTTTTATATCTCAAACGTTAAACCAAAAGACGTTTAGTAAATCTGTCGTGACATATTTTACTAATTTGTCCTTTTATATTCTATCTCTACTCTTCTGTTTTTCTGATGTTCCTGCGAGGTTGAGCCTGAGCTAACCAATTGCTTCTCACCAAAATACAGCATTTTTATTTTTGAACCGCTGATTTGATTTTTGGTTAAAAAGTCCATCACTGCTTTGGCTCTTCGGGCAGACAGATCGTCATTGTAACTTTCCGTTCCTCTTCTATCTGTATGTCCTTTCAGCTCAACGGTAACATCCTGTCTTGATGCCATTATTTTGATTACTTCTCTCAACTCATTTTGAGCAGCATCTGTTAGTTCAGCACTTTCGAATGGGAAATAAACAATTTGATTTGAAGGAATCGGTAAAATTTCCGGTTCTTTAGGTTCTTCTACATCCTCCTCAGGCTTTTCCTCTTCCTCTTCTTCCTCTTCCTCATCAACAACAACGTCTTCTTCTTTCTGCTTTTCAACCTTCTTTCCTTCAGATGAATAAATGTCACTCATGCCTGTCAACCCTCTGTTACTGGCAAAGTACACCTTACCGGAATTACTGATTACGAAGTACGCATCAAATGAACTGGAGTTAATATTTGAACCCAAATTTTCCGGTTCGCTCCAGTTGGTCCAGCTGTCATCCAGTCTCGTCGTGGAGAAAATATCCGAACCTCCTTCTCCACCAAAACCATTACTGGCAAAGAAAAGCGTTTGCTTATCGGCGGAAAGAAAAGGTGATATTTCAAATCCTTCTGAGTTAACCACCGAACCCATATGTTTTGGTTGAGTCCAGTTGCCTCTATTGTTAAAACTCACAAATAAATCCTCCTCACCTTCTGAATTTTCAGCCATCATACTGATGACCAGTACTTCTTCATCGGGTGTTAGATAAAAACCATAGTGATCATTTAACACCTCTACCTGAACAGGTAGTTCGGTTACTTTCGACCACTTATCTTTGGCATCTTTATTGGAGGTTACCAATCCTTGTACCCTTCTTGGATGCGCTGTGTAGTTGTTGATCAGATAGAGTTTACTAGCTTCTTCATTAAGACCTACAACCGCATTGTTATCTCCATTATTGAGGGCTTTCAGGTTTTTGGCAGATCCCCATTCGGAACCACTTCGTTCACTATACCAGATATCCTGACCTGCATATTTACCTCCTAAATTCTTTTTGGAGAATGTTCTTGTAAAATACAATGTACTACCATCTTCTGAAACTCTCGGATTGATCTCTTCAGACTCCGAATTGATGACATCTCCCAGCTTTTTAGCTTTGGTAAACTCAAACTGCTGCGCATTTAATTGTACTGTTATGAATAAACCGATTAGTATAAATATATGCTTTTTCATTTTACCAAATAGATGTGTAGTTTGAATAATTAAATAGTCTGAAGCCCAATATAATCTCATGGCT
>JBCBHL010000388.1:0-274 GCA_038525605.1 Bacteroidota bacterium | reverse complement strand
CATGAGATTATATTGGGCTTCAGACTATTTAATCTCATGGCTGCCATTATTAAAATTCTCAAATTCAGACCTTTTGAATTCATAGGCATATCCCAGATTCACATAATCACTGATTTCGAATCCAAGCATCCCAACATAAGACTGATCATTTCTGTATGATGCTCCAAACCAAACATTTTTATTATACCTGGCTCGCACACCTGCTTCGAAAAAGAAAGGCTGATTGACTTCTGATCTCAGGAAAGCATTTGGAATTAACTCCCACTTATCGTTG
>JBCBHL010000387.1:0-6940 GCA_038525605.1 Bacteroidota bacterium | reverse complement strand
TTTTCGAACTAAGAAATGAACTCTTCAAAGCACAGCTAATGATGCCGATGACTATCTATGAGAAAAAAGGGATTGGCAAGTACTTGCTGAGACACAGCGGTGACCTCAAAAGCATACAAAATTACCTTGCTAAAGGGCTGATAACTTTTGCAGTAGATGTATTCTTAATTTTGTTGCTACTGATTGCCTTGTATTTGCTTCACGCACCTCTTGTGTTAGTTGTGGTGCTGTTTCTTCCGTTCTTAGTCGGACTGATTTTCTATCTCAACAAAAACTTACATGATAAAAGCGTTGTTAACCGAAACAACAAATCCGGGTTGCTTTCATTTGTCAGTGCATCCTTAAATGTGATCGTTTCTATCAAGGGCTTTAACAGGATTACTCCTGAGCTTAATAAGTATCAAAAAAGGTCCGGTAAACTTTTGAAATCAGGTCTTTCTTACTTTAGAATCAAGAGCTTAATTACGGCGATCATACCTGGGTTTACATATTTAATGCTGCTGGGCATACTGTACTATGTTTACACTGAAAAAGAGGCAGGAAATACACTAAACGCCGGAGCGATGCTGTCGGCAATTTTACTGCTGATCACAGCACTTCCTGTTTTCAGAAGAGCATTGCGAGTTAACTCAATATGGGAATTGGGAAATATCTCATTTAAGAAATTATTGCTATTACTGAATGAGCGGGCTGATGACGATCATGCTCTGGTTGACTTCAAATTCAAAGAAGGAAGTGTCGCCATAAGAGATGTCGCTTTTGACTATGATCACCATACTGTCCATCTTGATGACTTTACCATCAAAAAGGGTGAAATTACCTTGATCACTGGTCCAACTGGTTCCGGAAAAACTACTTTACTAAAATTGTTTGCAGGCCTGTATCTCCCTACGAAAGGTGAGGTATTATATGACGACCAATCCACTAAAGATGTGAATAAAAAATCGCTGAGAAAGTCTGTTTCTTTTATTCCTGAAGACTGGCCAATGCATGGGAAGACTGTCTTCGATACAATCAGTTACAGCAGAAAGAAGGAAAAGCGAGAAAAAGCAGCTGAAGTTCTCACTAAAATCCAGGCCAGCTTTTCAGAGAAAAATCGATTGACTTTGGATACACAGATTGGTGAGATGGGAGTCAAATTATGTAAAGGAGACAGAAAACTGCTTGCTTATGGCAGGGCTTTGTTATCCGACAAACCTATTTTGATCATTGACGAACCCTTTAGCGGATTAGATGATGCATCCAGCGCACTTATTTTGGACTTGATAAATAATATGATGCCTCATAAAACGATCATCGTTTTTGATAAAGCTGCAGAGTCAGGTTTATTGAAACCAGATCAAATCATTGAATTAGGAGCTGGAGTCAGTACATCAGGTTTGTTTTACTCTGAATCAATTCATTAATTTTCTAATCCTGAGAAGCAATAGAATTGTAACGATTCCAACTGGAATGTACCACCACCAATAAGAATTTTCCGCTTCCCTTATATTTCCGATATAAATCAGATGAGCCCAATAGTTTGGTGACCTGAATTGGCTATATGATTTATCTCTAAGTAGTTCAATCTTGCTAAGTTGTAAAGCCTTGGCCGGAGAGTGCCCTTCTTCCAGGTATTGATAGAATTTTTTACTGAGAAAAGAAGTAACGTAATCTTCCGCTTTCCAAAGAGAGGTGATGATGTTTTTACAACCTGCATTTGTAAAAGCTCTTGAAATACTCATGATTCCCTCACCAGTAACATTTTTTCCTGCATTGGTTTCACATGCACTTAAAAATACAAGTTCCAAACCGGAAAGATCTATTGCTGACAATTCGTGTACAAACAATTTAAAATCTGTTTCTTCAGCAGCATCGGGAAAAAAGGAAATGAAAGATTGACCGGGAAGCTCATCATTTGCATAAGCATGCGTTGCAAGATGCAGCACCTTATAATCTCCCAGTATTTTGAGGAATTCTTTTTTGGAGGCATTATTGCCCAACAATTTGATGCCAGACAGCGCATCTATTTCATTGGCAGATTCAGGAAGCGTTGAAAACATATGCTGTTTTTTGATCTCATCAACAGAATCCAACTGCATGACACTTGATTTTTTCACAAACGGAGCTATAGAGATCGATTGATCGAGTTGAATCTCAATTTCTTCCGACTCTGGTAAAAAAGAGGCAGCATATTGATACCTAACGTCATAAGTTTCTATCAGGTATTTGTTGCCAGAACTCATCAGTGATTCGAATGAAAGATTATTGAGTTCCTGATGAGGAATAAATATCAGAGAATTGATTCCTTTTATCTTGTCCGCGACAGGACCTATTAGTTGCTGATAAAGAAATCGAGCCGTTTCTCTTCCATCATAAGATTTGCCAATACTAATGGTTCTCAGAGCTTTTAAATAATAATTGAGTGAATCTTTAAAAGCCGATGAACGATCAATTTCATGGAAAGTCAGGTAGTTTCGCTTGACTAAAAAGAGCAGTATTTTATCGTCAATTTCAAAATAAGAAATTAGCGCTTCATCATCTAAAAGTACTTCTTTCTGTAGTTTCTTGACATCCAGAATGTCGAAGGAAAATTTCTGATCATAGTAATCCTGATAGTCGTGGAATTTATCTCTAACGCTGGCAAGCGCCAGTTCAGTATTGATCATATCATTAGTAATAGACTCAACTTCCTCCTCACTTTGCGCTGTTATGAGTTTTAACGTGAATTGAGATAAACGATACTTCAATTTACTCTCTTCTTTCGTTAAAGAATCCGGTAGGTGCTTTTTCAATTTAAGCCCTTCTTCCTTGAGACTGATCCACAGCGTGTTGGCTTTGCTCTTCTCTGCCCAGGCAAGTGCTTTTTCCAACAATAGCTGATTTTTGGTTTGGTTAAAGGCATAAATAACAAAACCCACAGCTTTCTGATAGGTAGGTAGTACGATCCTGTTGTGAAAAATCCTCGCGTCATCATTGTCAAAATATTTAGCGATGAAATCAGATACTTTGATTGCGGCTTCATATGTATCCATGGCTCCTTTTAGCATTTCTCTGTCACCAGTTTTTCTGTAGACTTTGTCAAAAGCTTCTGATTTTGAAACCAGGAAATTGAAAAGTTGATAATTGCTGGTAGTCAATAGTTTATTAGTAGGGTTGCTGAAAATTGAGGTATCTCTGAATTCAAGAACTGCTTCCATTAACGCTCTTTGATAGTTTCTAAGTGCATCGTCGTACCTTTGCAGCTTTTCATATGCCTCTCCTTTTAGGTTGTAACTTACTGCCTTCAGCAGCTTTTTATTCACTCCTTCTTTAGAAAGCTTCAGTGCTTTTTCAATATTAGTTAGTCCTTTTTCAATCTGACCTATTTGAATATATGAATCCGCCAGGTTATTGTATAATTCGATGGAAGGCTGTGTGATTTTGTGGAAATAGATCAATGCACTGTCCAGGTCACCTTTTTCGAAATAACTGACACCAAGATTCATGTAATTATCTTCCGAATGATACCCCTGTTTAATTAAAGGTTTGTAGATGGAAATAGCTGAGTCATATTCTCCGAGTTTATTCAGCGCTGTTGCAATATTACTCTGGCAAGTTGCAATGATGGACTCAGAGTAGCTACTGTTAGTGGGCATCACCCTGATGGCCTTCCTAAAATAGTTGATACTTTGAGAATAATTTCCCAGCTTGAAGTAAATGGCACCTAACGTGTTGAAAAGCTGACTTTCATCCGAAACATTATTGTAGGTGCCTGCTATCAGTTCGGCTTTTCGCAGATAGTAAATAGAGGAATCAATATTCTCCTGTTCATAATACAACATGCCTGTATATAGCATAGGCTTTAGCTTCATACTATCGGCAAGGTTAAATTTAACTACGGTTTGAATAGCATCTCTGTAATGATTAATAGCACTCCGTTGATTGGCATTATATTGCTGTATCACGCCAGATTTGATGTATGCATTCCATAAAATGAGCTGATTCTCAATACTTGATGTATCAATATGATCAATTACCTGATCGAAATAGATGATTGCCAGACTATCGGTTTGTTCATTAGCATCGTCCAAATTGTACAGATCATCTGCTTTTTGATAGCGTCTTCTTAGTTCATCAGAAGTAAATTTTTGAGCAAAAATGCTTGTGACAAGGAACGATTTGATAAAGAAGGCTAGTATCGAATACTTCCACATATAAATTTAAATTGATACAATTTCATTACAATCTACACCAAAGTGACTGACTTAAGCAAAAAATGAAATCTGCTTGAATAAGCTAGAAACCTAAATTTTTATTGAAGTTAAGACATAATTTATTTCTGACAAGTGCCGGAAAACGAAATCTTGCGTCTTTTCGAATTATTAGCAATAGCTATTCAATAAGTGTTTATTGATCATTAGGTAACCTGGTGAAGGCAATTCTTAAATATGTAGATCGTTAGCATATCAATTTTCAAGAAGAGCAGACTAATCATAAATCATCGTTATATTAAAATCTGCTCTTCTTTATTTATACTACTGTAGCTGGATAATTTCTTCGATAGTTACCTCGTTGTGTTCACAATGATGATTGCAGGAGGTCTTGGTCTTCTTGCAAGTGCAGAAACTCTGGCACTAGTATACACCGATGTGTTTAGGCTGTTGTTCTTATTCGTTACTTCATCAAGCAGACTCTGCGGTACATCTGTTAGTTTGTCGTAATAGTAAACAGTGACATTGATAGAATTCAGGGACCTGTCACTATCATCATCCAGTTTGTATTGTATCGTGACTGATTGAGATGTACCACTCACCGGAGTAACTCCAAATGTGCCATTATCAACAGTTTGCTGTAGGTTGATAGCCCCTGTTACAGTATCTATTGCCACGCCTAATAGCTGGGCTGATCCACTTAAATCAAATTCATTTTGTTCATCATCATCATCATCATCTTCATCATCATCGTCATCGTCATCATCTCCCGGTAGGCCTAAACCTACTTGTGAGTTATAGACAGGGGAAATTAACGTATCGTTTTCTGATAGCACATTGATACTGCTTAAATAGTCAATGCCAGAAATAATGACGTTGGTTTTGCAGGTATCCGTGCCACCTGTCGCTACATAGTACACTTCGTACTTTAATCCGGCATCACTGAGATTTACGTCGATGGCACCCGTTAGTGAATCGATGCTCAATCCCTCCGGAGTAGCTCCAAACTTACCAGCTAAAACTGAACTTGTATTGACGATCTTATTAATTAGCGTACCATCTATGAAAAAGACCGAATCTCCATAATTGAATCCTGCGCAATGAGCAGGAGGTGGAGAACTTTCCTGCTGAGCTATCGAAATTGATTCAATCGAATCTACTGTTTCACATGACATAGTTGCCGCTATGATCAAAATGTAAATGAGCGAAAAAATTTGATGAGTTTTTTGCATTTTCTGAGTTAGTCTAAACCGTATTTTAAAATGTAACCAAAATATCAGTTTTTTTATATAAAATATGTTTTTAAGAATATCTACGAAGAAATTCTAAATTCAGATATCTCTGAAAACTAACCAGTTAAGAATTTGTTAAAAAATTCAAAAAAGAAGGAATGTATATTATGAATAATTCAAGTTTACTTCTTGACTTGTGTAATCTATCTCCAAATCAAGCTCATTGCTAACGAATTGATTAATTCTGATTTTAAACAAAATATCACATAGGCCCATTCTGATAGATGCCAGCCACTAAAAGAGTGCTCTTCTATCTATTTCGACAACACCAGCGACCCGCTGATCTGGTCGTGTAATGCTTGCTTTCTGGGAGTAAAACCTGCCATCATATATCCCACAAACAAAATCAGGCCTGAAAGAAATTTACCAAAGTGCCTTCCTGTAGCTCTTCCGAATTCAAGCCTTTGGCCCGCTTCATCAGTAACGAAAAGACCTGTCATCATTTTTCCGATTGTAGCCTGAAAAGGAGAACTTTCCATTCCGGCAAAATAACACCATCGGATGAAAACCAGGTAGAAGCTCCATAGAAAATAACTGTAATTCTGAGATTCTTCATAATCCAGGCGAAATGAAGGATAGACTCTGAAAATATCTGCAAAAAGCCATCTCAAACTACTTGTAAAAAATACGATGATTACCCCGTCTATGATACTAGCGGCATATCGTTTCCAAAAGCCAGCATAATTATAATTCTCTATTGTTTGCTCATCCATGTTAATATTCGGTTAGATTACCTGTTAATTTAAGGGTTTTCAATCGACATTTCCTAGCTCAACAGGAATTGCTTGAGTTCCTCAAAATCTGCTTTTAGTTCAATGGCACTTTTCTGCTGATCGAGACACGCTTTCAACCTTGCAGGAATTTCAATAGATTCGGAAATGGTCTCTTCCACTACATCGATGAATTTGGCAGGGTGTGCTGTTTCCAGGAAAATCCCGTCCACATCGTTGTGCTGCTGATATTCTTTCAACCCCAGGTATCCGATTGTTCCATGCGGGTCCATCAGATAATTCTTCTGTTCATACACTTCTTTCAATGATGCTCGCGTCACATCGTCATCAAACCAATAACCAGCAATTTCTTCCCGCATATGATCAACAGATCCTTCATACCAATTGCTCATCCTCGCGAAATTAGAGGGGTTTCCAACATCCATCGCATTGCTGATCGTCATTTGAGACGGTTGAGGATCAAAAACGCCTTTCGATAGGTAATCGGGCACTATTTTATTGACATTCGAACATGCCAGCATTTTATCAAATTTTAACCCCATCTGTTTGGCCATCAGTCCTGCACTGAGATTACCATAATTGCCACTGGGAACAGAAAAAACCACGGGTTTGACAGTTTTGGGCATCTGTGCCATCGCATGAAAATAGTAAAAGCTCTGCGGTATTAGCCTGGCTATATTGATCGAATTGGCAGACGTTAGATTTCTATGCTTTTTAAGTTCACTATCCAAAAATGCTTCTTTCA
>JBCBHL010000386.1:0-6956 GCA_038525605.1 Bacteroidota bacterium | reverse complement strand
ACAGTAAAAGAGGCTCCCAAAGGTAAAAATATAAGTAATATAATCCTGAAGCATTTCTTAAGTTAACGACTATGGTGTTTTCACCAGCAACTATAGTCTTTATCCCTTCCTTTCAGTATCTCACGAAGTTGATACTGAAAGATAGACTGTAGAGTCTCCATTCTAGGGGCTCTATCACTGATGTTCGTGTTTTTCACCAACGATCTTTACAGCAATTGATCTTCTTACCGATATCAGCTATCACACATTAGCGTCTTCATCTTGTGACTCTGAGGTATGTTTCCCACGGAAGTTCACCATTGTCCTCTACAGAGACAATTCTGACTGGATGAAGTTATTTTTTTGCAAAAAGAACAAGTTTTCTTTGCGCGTATAAAAATCATTTTTCCACGAGAGAAATCTACTTGACTATCCTGACCCTGTAAATCATTTGATTGTCTGTGTTGATAACAGATAAAAAATATATACCACTCGCCAGATTTGGCAGTTGGTATGCATTTTGTTTATTGCCTTTGATTTGCCCAACCTTTTCACCTACCAAATTCATGACCTCAATAAAAGCTATTTTTTGATTCAGTGAATTTTTTAAAAAGAACTTGTCAGTCACTGGATTAGGATATATTAGCAGATCATCGACTACTGCTGTATTGGTTACCAGGTTTTCTTTTACTTCGATTATAAGCCTTTCAGTTTTTTGACCACCCAGGTTATTGCTCATAACCAGGTCCAGGTGATAAATATTGTCTTTATCCTCATCTTGTGGATTTTCATAGTCCGGTGTTTTTCTGAACGAAAGCCATCTCCCATTTGAGATTTCAAACAATCTGTAGTCCAGATCAAAGCCTAATTTGTAAGTGCAAGTGCCATCAGATGATATAGTGTAGACAAAATCTTCGTCACCCCCTTCAACTTCAATATACTTTTCGGAAGTTAACTCACAAAGGTCGTTTACATGTACAAAATCCACTGGTTCTGATAAATAGGCACATCGTATACTCAGATAATCAGCTTCAACCGTGTAAACGCCACTACTATCGGGTTGGTAAAAAGAATCATTTACTGTACTATATACTTGTTTGCCATCTCTAAACCATCTGTATATAAAAAAACCGCCATTTATCCTGTTATCATTTCGGAATATACTGGCAGACAAGCTGAACTCATTTGCTGTAAGTCTTACTTCAAATGCTTCTCTGATAGTCACATGGTAACTATATGAAAGAAAATCGCAGGTAGTTTCACCATTGTAAATTACTGTTAGCTCGTATATACCACTTTCGTACGCTTTTAATTCTGTCGCATCATTGGCATATAACTCACCATCTTTTTTCCACTGGTAAGTAAGGTTGGGGTAGTCTAGCGGAGATACGTTAAAGTATACTGTGTCCGGCTCACAGACGCTTAACTCGGTATGGGTCACGATGTCTTCTGATTGCAGAGGTTGAAATTCGATATCTTGTGGATCGACATCCGCATTGCAAAATTCAGAAGAAACGCTCAATTGATAATTTCCTGATGTTGTGATTTCCAGTATCTGTCCAGAGGAGTTTTCGATTATTTCACCATCTTTATACCAATCAAACCGGTGGTGAAATAAAGCCCCATCGGCAACCAATCTGGATTTACCCTCACAGAAAAATGCAATACTGTCAAATGCAAAAGAAACTTCACCTATGTCGCAAAATGAATCGGAAGGATCGGGCTCTGTAAGTTTGATATACGGTGTATTTGCAGGAATATTGAAGGTATCACTTACAGCACCACTTGGCCACCTTACCTCAATTTTATCAATTACCTCAGCATCGGCTAATCCGAAGTGTAAGGAGAAATTATCTTTACCTAGCATCTGATC
This sequence comes from Bacteroidota bacterium, assembly GCA_038525605.1. Classification (GTDB taxonomy): domain Bacteria; phylum Bacteroidota; class Bacteroidia; order Cytophagales; family Cyclobacteriaceae; genus JANSWY01. The sequence continues at coordinate 5,104 of JBCBHL010000386.1, read as the reverse complement.
CATCTGCACAAAAGTTTCTCCATTTCGTTGTGTAGTTACGTAAACAGTCGCCCCTACTCCAAAAGGGTTAGATACAGATGCATTCAATTGAATGGTTGTCCCGTGATAAAATTCAGATGCCTTATTTTCGTAATAACCAAATTGCGTCAGCAGAGAATCATTTTCCAGAAAGCTAATGAGATCAAGATCTCCATCCAGGTCCAAATCTGCTACTTCATCTTTTTTTCTGAAATCACTGAGCAAGCCTACATTATAGCTCGAGACATAACTACCCTTCTCCATCTGCATGATAAGTTGGAATTGGTCAAATGAATTGGATAGTAATATGTCTTTCCATCCATTATTGTCAAGATCTGCTATGATGGTAGGCTGCCATATAGAAATTCCGTTAACGAAATTTTCCTTTTCCAGCAGATCCTTTCCATTCATATAATACATTCTGCCATTTACAAACAAATCCATTTGAAGGTCATTGTTAAAATCTGCCCAGATAGGATAATACTTGGAATGACTATGCCAGTCTGGGCCATCGGCAAATTCTACTAACTGGCCGTCCTGAAACTTATAAAATTTGTAATGTGCCCATACTTCCGTTGTTCCATCATTATCAAGGTCAACTAAAGCGCTCACTCCATTGAAAACGTCAACCATACTCATCGAGTAGCTGCCATCATTCTGCCTTAGATACAGTTCATCTTTTGAAGGTCCTCTAAAACCCACCTGCGCTTTGTCCATGTAAATATCTGTTAGGCCATCATTGTTAAAATCTACGGCATGTATTGCTCTAAAGTTAACCTCATGAAACTCTTCAGGATCTGCGATTGCCGGTAATAAGGTGTCGAATTCATTAATGAGCAGTTGTGAAGTTCTTAAATTAATATCAGGCAAATTGTCATGGTTGTAATCCATCGGATAACTGCTGAAATACCATCCAACTTGAGAAGATGATGGCATTGTAAGGGATAAATCAAAGTTCCCTTCGGCGGTTTGGTCAAAAACCAAACCCTGGGTAGGTCCGGAGATAGCGCCATTGGTTACATGTACCAGCAGCTCCGTTTCAGGATCATGATCCATATTTACAGCCACCACATTTTTCAAAACAAGTGATGAATCAAGGTGATTTACACTAATATAATTTAGAGGCATCAATTCGCGGATCACTACATGATTAGAGGTGTCTACACAATTAAACTGGTCTCTGATGATCACCCTGTAAACCCCGGCCCTACTTGCAGTAAAAGTGTGCTGATCACCATTTTGAAGGTCACTTTCATTAAGCTGCCATCGGTATTGATAATCAGTTACATCAGGAACTGATAATTCATGTCGGTAAACATCAAAATTCATTTCAGGAATGGCTATTTTAGTTTCCCTTTTGCAAATGTTGAATGTGGTAGCTGATGCGACATTGGAATAAGCTGAAGTACCAGCAAGATTATATTGATAAGCTCTGAAATAGTATTTAGTGGACGGATTGAGCCCGCTAATCAATTTGATCTTCGATCCAGTCTGCAACGTGTCGATTGGTATAAAGTTGAGGCTGTCTAAGGAGTATTCAACTACTGTACCCAAAGCTATACTGGAATTTTCTAATATCTCAACATTTATGGCTTCAGCTGAATACACTTTCGCTGAGAAGGTAATTTGCTCTTCAGGAGGTATGTTAGCTTCAGGCTCGGCTACTGCTAAAGTTTGATTGATAGCTACATTTGAGATGCTTGATATAAGGCCTGAAGGCCATTCAATTCTGATAGAATCGATAGCAATTGCATCGCCTAAACCAAAGTGATGTAAATGTCCTGAATTTTGTTGATTGGAGATGGTTTGCACCTGTCTCATTTGAGTAATTTGACGACCCCCGATTTTTGCCCAAAGATATATTTTTGCATGGAGGGCAAGAAAGTTTGAATGCGTTGAAGTAAGCTTTACCTGCATCCAATTGTTTTCAGTTAGGTTGTTTTGATACCATTTAACCTCTTCTCTTCTCATGGCCAAAACATCTAACCGGCCATCGCCATCTAAATCGGAAACTGATCTGTAAATGGATTCCTGATCCTCTACTAATATTGATTCACTAAATCCCCCTTGCTGATTATTAAATAAAATGGATCTTCCTTTTAAAATATCGAGCCACCCATCATTGTTAAAGTCTCCGGCTACCGCATCCTGAATCGGAAGCGAATCTAGCTGACCATCGTTATTGAAATCAGCCCATGCGAAAAACCTTCCCGGTCGATCTGCCTGATCAAATCGAATTTTATCAAATGTGAGAGCTCCTGTGTTTTTATATAAGAAAAACAGATTCACCAAGTCCACCTGACCGTCTTCATTGTAATCCAATGGGTAGTAATACTCGAAATTAGGATCATCTTCAAATTCAATGACTTTCATTTCTTCAAAATCCATTAGGTCTAACTCATTGATGTACAATTTTCCATCGCTTATAATGTCTATGTCACCATCAAAGTCAATGTCTGCCTGATGGGCCTCAAAAGGAAGTCTTGAGGTCTCTTCCCGATTTGCATAACCGTTGTTGTCAAAATCTAGCAGTACTTCGTTTCTAAGGACCAGATCGGGTTTCTTGTTTTTGTTATAATCTGTGATCAGAAACTCATCTTGCACCTCAATGTCACTTTTAGTAAATGAACCATTTCCGTTGTTGAAATAGACTCTATCTGCAAGGATATCTTCCAGACCATCCCGGTTAATGTCATAAATGGCAGTTTTCTTCACCACACCACCAAAGTCAATATCGTCATCGATCTGAATCTCTTCAAAGAAGGCGGGGATTCTAATTGCTTCTACCTCAGATATCGTTTGACAGTCGTTGAGAGTTCGCACCATTAATCGATAACGAAGGTCCTGATCCGGTTCGATTGTTAAATCAGTGTAGGTATTTCGATCAATAACTGAGTCTACCGTTTCCCATTGCTGCATGTTAATAGATTTTTGAATGAAAACAGTGTCAGTTTCATCAAAATCATAAGCAAAACTCAGAACAAGGGATTCGTATCTATAACGCTCTGATTGTGTGATTTCAGGGGCAATTAACCTTTCAACGTTTATGGTTGAGGTAAGATCGGAGGTGATCGTCCCACATTGATTGGTAAGTGAGTTGATGATGAGTTCATAGTTGCCACTTTGCGTAAGTTTTATCGTATCCTGTCTGACAAAGATATCGTTGACAGTCACAGCGGTATCCAGGTATAGATAAGTGTACGACCAGGGAAAACTGTATCCTTCATAGCTTACTATTGCAAAAGGTTCATCCAGATAGCATTGATCAATAGACTCTGTAATGGTTGTTTGATTGATATCGTCCACGTAAAGATCGAATTGTTGAGATCTGTCATCAAATCGTATCTCAGTACGCTGGTCTTTCAATGATACCAGTTGATAGTTTGTACTTTTCTCAGGGGTGAGATCCAGCATCAATGGGCTCTCAGTTATATTGTCAATTGTTTTTGTATCTGTTCCGTCGCTGAATTCCAGGCTCCACGGGCCGCAACCATCTAATGCAATTGGTATGCTGATAGATTCTCCAGAGCAAATCGTATCGGACTCAAAAATGACTTGTGCTTTGAGTGCGTCGTTGGGTCTGAAATTTGCCATGCTGGCTTTATATGCATTTACGTTGTCTCCATCAATGGCATTTAAAATAAACGGGAAATAATTGCCCGTGGCGGTGGTCGTAAAAGAAGTATCAGGTGCAGTTACAATAATCTCTTTATTCGATCTATCTTCCAATCTGTAAGTAACTTCCCATGGAGATTTTCCTGTAAAGGACATGCGAAGCTGGCTCTCTTCTCCGGGACAATATTCGTTAAAACCTGACATAAATGCAGTTACATTGGCTCTACCATTGAGGTTGCTCACACGCGATGTGATTCCAAAGCCACCAGCAAAAATTTGTCCATTGTATTCATCTATTGCCCGATAGTTTGATATAATGGGCGTGGAGGAATGCTCTATTTTCCAGGTAATCCCTCCATCTTCTGTGACGCCGATCATTGCACCGGTACTATTATTGACACTAAAGCCCACAATGAAGCCCAATGTCCCGTTGATAAAATGCATGTCCATGACATGATTTTGCGTAAAGTTCTGACTTAAGAAAGAGCGTCCTTCGTCTCTTGATCTATGAAAACTTCTTTCGGTAGCAATATAGAGGGTAGTTTCATCTACCACATGTAGTACAGTTTTTATACCTAAGTTTACATAGACCTGTCCTTGCTTGCTCCAGGATAGCCCGGCATCATGGGAAACGAATATCTCCATGTGGCCCGTTAGAATATAGACCACCTCAGCGCTTGCAAATTGTATTGCCCTGATATCATTTGTGGCAATTGCTATCTCACTCCAGGTATTACCACCGTTTGTTGTTCTAAGCAAAGTGCCAAACCCGTTACTAATAAGGCCAAGGTTCTGAGAATAAAAGTCAATAGGCAGCTGCGTCCACGAGAAATATTCAAATCTCTGCGTTTCCCAGCTATTTCCCAGGTCATCGGAATAGCCCCAGATCAAGTCTTCTTCAACACTGGCAGTAAAATAAATTCGATTACCGACTTTTTTTAATTGGCTCACAGAACCAGTTGTGCCTTGCAGGATTGAGGGAGTGATGTCGCGAAAAGTGGTTCCCTGATCATTTGATTTCAAAATGCTGGGAACTGAGCGCTCTACAGGCCCTGACCATCCACAAACCATTAAATTTGTTTCATTAAATATTAGTACATCCTCTATTTGTGTAATGCCAGAGGATGGAAAAGGGCTGTTTAGCCACTGAGCTTTTGAGACTTGTACAATGATTGATACAATCAATAAACAGAATAGCTTTTTCATTAAAATTTATCTCAGGTGTGAAATGAGTGATTTAGAAGCAAAACTATGAAATATTCGCTGAAAAAGGAATAAATCAATGTATTGATGCTATCAGTAATTGTAAACTGATTTGTGTTTTTTAGCTCTTTAACTAGCTGCTGGAAATATTCCGTCTCAGAGTCTGCATCTTAGGACTCTGAGGTATTATTTCCACACAGGTACATCGATGTCTTATGTGAGAGATAATAAACACAAATCAGTTTACAATTACTGATAGCATCAATAC
>JBCBHL010000385.1:0-6979 GCA_038525605.1 Bacteroidota bacterium | reverse complement strand
GGCAATTTTATTGCTGGAAAACCTATCAGAGCTGATCTCTTCGATTTTATCCAACAATGATGATTGAGCAAGCCCTAACATTAATAGCAATGAAATTTTTAATAACATGCTGTTATTATTTTATGATTAAAAAGAGTTTAAGAACGTAATAGTATGTTTCGGACTTGTGAAGTCTGTATTAATAATACACGTTTTACGATTGTGTGCTTTACTGCCTTACTAAATATAGTAAAGATTTTTTCAAATTTGATATAAAAGCAAACAAGCATGAACTTTCAAAGGAAAATTCATGCTTGCCGTTAAGTTGTTTTTTTGCTAATCAGGGATTAATGGAATATGGATATTTCACCAGTCCTACTAAATCCGGCTGATAAGTACCAGCCCAAATGAGCTGCGAAATTATTGGGTCTGATGCATCCGGGTATTCACTTACTATTTTAGCACATTTTGCCGATACGAATGCTGCTGAAAAAGAGGTGCCATTGACTATTTCCTCGAGGTTTGGCAGATCAAAGCTACCTGGTGCAACAAGGTCAACAGAATGGAATCCAAAGTTTGAATATGAAGCTAATTCCCCTGCAACAGTATCATGTGCAGCGATTGATACCAGATTTGGTGAACCATATCCGGAAGGAAAATGCGGTAAAAAATCATTATTATTCGTCTTGTTACCTGCTGAAGTGATTAAGACTTTTGACAAACCTGCATCATTTAACAAATTACCGATTATTTCAGAATTATCAACGTACCAGCCAAAACTCATGTTAATGATATCTACCTCGCTGTTGTTAATGGCATACTGCAATGCACAGGAAATATTGAACAAACTACCTCTTCCATCACTACCAAAAGCTTTGACGGGCAATATCTGGAAGTCGATATTAGCAGCATCCAACTCTTCTGCTATGATTGCTGCAACGATGGAACCATGTCCCTGCTGATCCTGTGGCAGGTGATCATTTTCAACAAAATCCCAACCAGATGGAGATGACAAGTTACAATTTCTCGACAAGCTACTGTTGTATAAATACCTTCCTGTAATACCGGGAAGAGTTGGATCAATACCTGAATCAATAACAGCAATGGTAACACCTGTATTTACCATCTTTACTTTAGAGGCTATGTTGTTATATACACTAACTGGCGTAGAGGTATCCAACGCAAGATCAAATGCAAAATCGGCACTTTCCAGGTCGGGCTCTGTATTAACAATCGTTTTGATTTCTTCTATCCCTCCTTTACCGATCGAATCAGGATTAAACTGCCATAATTCGATTGAGTTCTGATTGCAGTTACATCTGCTAAAAGAGTCTACATTGTAAGTCTTTCTTACACTTGCTTTGCTAAATTCAATGGTGGTGGGTTTAAATTTTATGATCAGTTGGTTGGCTTCTTTCTGGTTAGGTGCTGGGTTAAATTGCTGAACTTGTGAGAGTCTGGAAGTAGAATTTGTTATTTCTGGTTCTGTATCAGATTCCGATTGACACGAGGCAATCAATAAAATCAATACAAAAGTGCTGATCCACGTTAATTTAAGTCTCATCTTTAGTTAGTTACGTTACATTATTTGATTATATCTAAAATTATATTGTAATGTTCGTATTTGCTACCATTTGTTACCCTGTGGACTCAACTTTTATTTAATTTGCTTTTAGAAGTTCAATCTAATATGAAGGAATACAAAAGCGATCTACTGAGTGGTCTTGTGAAAGGAGATAAAGAACAGATCTTACTTATTTATCAAAAATTGTTTCCAAAGGTCCTGCAATTTGTACTGAGGAACAATGGCAACCAACAAGATGCAGAAGATGTTTTTCAGAAATCATTACTTCAATTGATCGCCAGATTCAAACTTAGAGACATCCCTGAAATCAAATCTGTAGAGGCTTATTTGTTTACGATTAATAAAAATTTGTGGCGAAGGGAATTAAATAAAAATGAATGGGTAACAAACAATGCACTGTTTGAACATAATAGTGAAAGCACGCAGAAATCAAGCAATAAGAGCAATCAAAGTACAATTCAAGCTTATGAAGAAGAGGCAGTGGCATTTTTAGAACAGGAGCGTTGGGATTTGTACGTAAGTTGCTTTGAGAGACTTTCTGAAAACTGTAGAAAAATTTTAGCTTTTTTCTTCAAAAAGAAGCCTTACAGTGAGTTCAACGAAGAGTTCGGATACAATTCAGAATCTGTTGCAAGACAAAGGGTTTTCAAGTGCAAAACTAAATTATCGGACATTATTAAGTCACACGCTGATTTTAAAAGATTAAAGAACTTATGAGTATTGATGAAAGAACTGCCGCAAGAATTGATGACTACCTCAATGATAAACTGTCTAAATCAGAAAGGAAGAAATTTGAATCCGAACTTAAAAGTAATCCTGAATTAGCTGATGAGCTCAAAATACAGGAAAACCTCCTTCAGATTATAGGTGAGCGCGGCATTACTACATCCAGATCATCGTTCAGTAAAGAAGCCATCGATGAGGTTGCCGGCTTTTTATCTGGTGATGAAATGACCCGTATCAGAAAAGACATAGAGGAAATCAATGATCGATACAATGGCAAAACCTCTAAAACCAGAACTCTGTTTTATCAGATTACTGGAATCGCAGCATCAGTTCTCATTCTGCTATCTCTCGGTCTTACATTGTTGCTGAATAAGAACGGTGATCTATACAGCCAATACAAAGACAAATACCAGCCTATTTCGATGGTCGAAAGATCCGAAACGGAATCTGCACTATCAATAGTTGAGAAGAACTTTAATGAAAAACAATTCGCAAAGGTCATATCCATCACATCAGCCAGCGGAGATTTGAAATTCAAGTATCCGGTGATGTTGCTTTATCAGGGTATCGCTTACAGGGAATTGGGAGAGTATCCGAATGCACTGGAATCATTTTCCGAATTTGGACTGATTAGCGATCTTGATACAAATCTCATGTACTGGCACCAGGGTTTGGTGTATCTAAAAGCTGATGATCTGGAGAAAGCCAGGGAAACCTTTTCCAAAATTGATCAGAATGGTAGCTTTAAAGGGGAAGCTGATGTAAAAGAAATACTCGATTCTTTGAAATAAATTTGAAAATTGAATAGTTTGTCGTCCAATTGGTTAAGACAAACAAATGGTTACTTTTAAATCTACTCTTTCAAATTTTAATAGTAAGCTATGGGGACATCATGTCATCGTTCCACAGTCAATTACTGAGCAATTTATCAATGGCGATAACAGAAGAGTAATTGTTAAAATAAACGGATCTGATGAACTGAGAAGCGCATTGATGCCAATCAATAAAGTAGAAAGCTTCATACTCATCAATAAAGCCCTTAGGACTAAGCTGGGACTTTCGCAAGGAAGTGAAGTCACCATAGAAATTGAAAAAGATCATTCAGAATTTGGTATGGATGTACCGGAAGAGCTGACTGTCTTACTGGATCAGGAGCCTGAAGCCAATACCTTTTTCACAGCACTAACGCCTGGAAAGCAGAGATCGCTGATATACCTCGTTTCCAAGGTGAAAAATACAAACAGTCGGTTGAATAAGGCACTCGCAATTGTTCATCACTTAAAAGAAGTGAATGGTAAACTCGATTTCAAAATGTTGAATGAAACGATCAAATACTATAATAACCGATCGAACCTCGGTTTTTAAGTGGCATTATTTTGAATATGATCATTGGAACTGAGACAAAATTGAATCTTTAAGAATAGAAAACCCTTCTTTAATTTCCTGTTCGTTCATCATGGCAAAACCCAATCGCAACTGGTGATTTCCAGTTGTATTGTAAAAATCAGGATCAGAGATATCCAATCCCCTATCTCTGCAGTAATTTAACGTCTGTCTAATGTCTACATCTTCCCGAAACTGAACCCAGATCGCCATCCCTCCTTCCGGCTTTTGAAAGTCTATAAAGTCTGATAATTCCTCTGTTAACAAATCAGCCAATAGGTCTCTCCTAACCCGGTAGTTTTTTATTGCTTTTTTCAAAGACCTGTTGATTTCCCCCGATTCCATCAGATTTGCCATTGCGCGCTCAATTAACGGATTCCCACAACGATCGACATATCTCCTGCGACGCGAAAGCGCCAAAACCAATGTCGGTGAAGCCACTAAAAATCCAATTCTGATAGACGGCATCAACAATTTGCTGAATGAACCCACATATACAACGTTATCGTGTTGTTTGTAACTGGCAAGAGGTAAGACAGGGCTGCTGTCATAATGAAAATCATAGTCATAGTCATCTTCCACAATTTTGAAATTGTACTTCTCAGATAACTGCATCAACTTCATCCTTCTTTCAGCGCTCAACTTAACAGTAGTCGGATGGTGATGATGCGGAATTGCATATACCATAGCAATATCTCTTTGCTGACAAACCTTTTCTATTTGATCTACCTGCAAACCATCTTCATCGACAGCTATTTCTATGGTCTTTACATTGATGGTATCCAGAATTTTGTTGAATGTGGTATATCCCGGAGTTCCGACAATTACGGCATCATTTTTAGAGAGTACATGATGTAGATACAGATGGAAAGCGTTCACCGTTCCGCTTGTAATTAAGATTCCGTCGCTGTTAGTATCAATTCCTCTTGTTTGCCTAAGGTAAATACTTAGCTGCTGTCGGAGTTTAATGTCTCCTCTCAGTTCTTCGGAATAATTTAGATTTCTATGAAAATAGTCGGTTTTTACCAGTGCACTCATTTCCCTGGTAAGCGATAGCAGCGGCGTAAACCGAACATCTGGCTGTCCATCATCAAAATTTAGCGGATAGGTTTTATGAACCTCCACCAGATCATCCACCATTGCGGATTCTGTCACTTTGATATAAGTCTCTGCCACTACTGGTAACTTCTCTTTCACGTAGCTACCACTGCTGTTACGGGTATCCAGCCATCCCTGCATATCCAGCTCTTCATAGACGGCAATAATGGTATTTCTATTCACTTCCAAAAGACCAGCCATTTTTCTGCTACCGGGCAGTTTTGTTCCTGGCAACAATCTACCGGATAAAATCAGGTCTGTCAATTGCTGAGATATCTGCAGATATACAGGTAACTTATCTGATTTGTCTATATGAATAATTGAATTAAAGGGAAGCATAACCGGACTAGCTTAAATTAAATAATTGGATCATTTACATCATCCGGTAAGATGTTACATTTGAATCAAATTTCAAAGAATGAGCGAAATAGATAGAAAAATAAAAGTGATTAGAGCGCCTAAGAGAGGGCATTATGACAAAGAAACAATCTACAGGATTTTAGATCAGGACTTTTTGTGTCACGTGGGGTTTGTTCACGAAGGCAGTCCGGTAGTGATTCCAACTTTATACGGCAGAGATAGCAACTCACTATATATCCACGGTTCAATGGCCAGCAGAATGATGAAAAATCTGGAAAAAGGCTGTGAAGTATGTATTACTATCACCCAGGTAGATGGATTAGTACTCGCCCGCTCAGCATTCCACCATTCTATGAACTATCAGTCGGTTGTAGTTTTTGGCATTGCTGAGCTTGTCACTGGTAAAGAGAAAATGACTGCTCTTGAAGTAATTAGTGATCAGATCATAGCGGATCGCTGGGAAGAAGTGAGAAAACCCAATGAAAAAGAGATGAAAGCGACAATGGTATTGAAAATCTCGCTTGATCAGGCTTCCGCGAAAATCCGTACCGGTGGTCCGGTGGATGAAGAAGCTGATCATTCTCTGGATGTTTGGGCTGGACATGTCCCGGTAAAGCGTCAATACCTTGCACCTATGACCGATAAACTGATCGATGATGGTAGGAAAGTCTCCCCTTCAGTTCAAAAACTTCTCAGGGAAAAATAAAGTCTGAACTTTATGTTTTGTATTATTGCTTGATAAAATTGCACTGATTCCTTAGTTTTGTTAGGATTCGACGGAAGCTTGCTTAACACTTTTATACTATTACAAAACATTCTGATATGAACTACCAGGTTTTATATAAGAACTTATATGACTCATCTATTTTACTACTCCACAAAGGAAATATCTCTTTCGATCTGATATCCATCATTCTGGAATCTCTGGAGTCCAGCGTTTCGGGAATTGAAGAAGATCGGAAAATTCGTAAAAAGTTCAACAACATCATTACTGAGTCCTTTCAAAACATCAGTTTTCACGGTCAGAAAAATGAGTCGGGTTCGGGAAATACTGATTTGATCATGGTCTTATCAAAAAAGTACTTTTACAAGATCGTTACCGGAAACCTGATGAAAACCAGTGAAGTTGGGAATCTTTCGGAACAACTAGAGAAGATCAATCAAATGGATAAAGAGGAACTCAGGTCTTATTATAAAGAAGTAATGTCAAATGATCAGTATAGTGATCAGGGTACTGCTGGTCTGGGCTTCATTGATATGGCTCGAAAAACCGGACAAAAATTGGTTTATAAGTTCATCGAAATGGATGAGGAATATTCCTACTTTTCTTTTGAAGTGAAGATTAAGAAAAACTAATCAAAATAAAAAAAGCCATCGATATGAATCAATGGCCTTTATCTTGCTAACCTATAACCTAAAATGTTTCCGCCTTAGCGAAAAATATATTTAACCCTACTGGGTAATGATATCAAAGAATATAATGTGATGTTCAAAATGTTAGTAATTGTATTCATAGCCGTTGTTTTTTATTTAAAGTAACGAATTCTCGAACTATAAAGCCAGCCCATTTCGACGAACAGGTGTTTTTTACGATAAACCAGCATTTTTCATCGATAACTAGTTTTTGACCAATTCAGGTTTTGGCACTATTGTGTCTAGTTTTCTTGGTTTATATTTTGATTTGGAAACATCCGCATCCCTTATTAGAATGTATTTGGGGACGATCATACTGACTGGTATACCTGCACTTGCGGCACTAAATCCGCTACCTCCAAATAAAAAGTTATATACGTAATACTCGTCAGAAACTGCTATAATTCTTTTCAGACTGTTTTTAGCAATAGTGCA
>JBCBHL010000384.1:0-6991 GCA_038525605.1 Bacteroidota bacterium | reverse complement strand
TCTACATTTTACGCGACTTTTAAGAAATTTGAAGGAACTTCCCCTGCCAGATACAAAAAAAAGTTTGCCTGAGCTAAACCAGTAAAATGTAGACTTTGAATTAAAACCACACTCATAACCGATGGCTTCCAGTGTATACTGATCGTTTGATGCAATGATCGCTTTTGCTTCTTCTATCCTATGCTTATTGATATATGCTGAATAATTGCCTCCTATATTATCGTTGATCAATTGCGATAGCTTATGAGGAGAAATATTCATTTTCTTTGCTACATCCGCAATGGTCAGGTTTGGATCTTTGTAAAGTTTTTCCTGCCTCATGATATTTTCCAGCTCCACAGTCATGGAATCAGCTTCCTCCACTTCAATTTTTTTATCTGAGTATTTTTCTTTGACAGCATCGAGATCTTTACCAAAAAACAGTACCAGAATAAGGATGTAAAGCATAAAAGAAAAGCTTAATGCTCCCACTATGTATGAAACAAATGGAAATGCCGCATACGCAAACCAGATGATTGAATTGCTAACCAAAATACTAATCACCAGTATATCCGAACGTTTAGGAATCTCCCTTTCGAAAAGAAGTCTTAGTACCAACTTCCTCAATGTCCAGGCTCCTGCCAGTAAATAGCAAAACCATTGTAGGTAAATAGCCGGAATAAAATAATCCCTCCAATAAGGCAGGTACTGACTCCAGGGATAAGAAAAATTAATAATTAAGATAACGGGTATCCAGACCAGAAGATTTAATATCCTTTTTCGCTCACTCTCTCCAACGGCACTTTGTGTAGCTGCGACGTAGCAATATAAAAACGGCCCTATCAGAAAGCAGGCAGACAAACCTATCTGTAGATAAACAGATGCAAGTTCTTCATTGAAATAAAAAAATACTGATTTTCCTACCCTGATACTCATCACCAGTAAAAGGCCACCGAGGTACTTATTGAAATGATATGCTGGCTTTTTGAAGATCAGAAAATACAGACTCAATAGCACCCCATTGAAAGCACCCAGCCCACTAAAAAAAAACAATATCTCTCTGCTTAGCTCCAAATTGGAAGTATTTTTAGAAAACAAAAGTAAAGGTTATCGCGACAGATTTGCTTATGCATATTTTCAATTGAAGTACTATTTGATCTTTATATTTAATTCTCTTATCCGCCGAAGCTTCTGCGCTTCGCCTTCAGAAGCCTCCGGCGAACGAAAGTAGGAGGAATATTTTCTTAAAATTACAAAGTTTGAAAGTTACAACATCGAAAATATATCAATACAAAACTTAACGTGATAATGTCTAATAGGTATTATTGAAATATACGGTGTATCCACTAAACTTACAGAAAATTCCATTATCAACATATCCATATTAAAAGACCAGATGACAACTGGAAAGAATATACAAATAATAGCTTTGCAAAAGATCCTTGTGCGAACAGCGCTTAAAAGGGCTTTGAGAAGTCAACCAGTTGCCTGCTTGTAATGAACAACTTTTCTTTCGTAATGCAACTTTCATTGTTGAAACAGCATCTGTCAATTAGATAGCACGCAATAAAAGCAACCTAATCCCGTTGCACCGCATTTTCAAATTGTGACTGGTAAAAAAGTCAAAAATCATTGAACCTATTTAAAATACGGGTGTATGCAGGACAAGCGTTATGTAAAATGTATGTGTTATGTTAAACCTGAAAACCCATTCAGCAAGAGGTTTTTATTGTCTTTTGCGAATGTCATCAGACCTGTATTTTAAAAGAACAAAACCAACTTATCAATTGAAAAAGTTAAACATCGTTATTGTCTTCCTACTGCTTCTGGCAAGCTCCAGTGATGGATTTAGCCAGAGTATCAGCGGGTTTGTGCTTAACGAGAAAAATGAACCAATTCCCTATGTAAACATTTTTGTCAGAGAAATATCTTCCGGTACATCTACCGATATCAATGGAAAATACTACCTCACTTTAAATCCGGGACCTTATCAGTTTGTCATTTCAGCAATCGGTTATGAAAACAAACAGCTAGAGATCGTCATTGGTGACGGGCCTCTCAAAAAGAACATCTATTTAAAATCATCGGATATTGCATTGAATGAGTTGGTTGTCAAGGCAAAAAGGAAAGATCCTGCTGTCGAAATTATCCAACTGGCTATCAAAAACCGGGAAAAATATCAATCTCAGATCAAAAGCTTCAAAAGTGATGTTTACATCAAAGCGACTGAAGTCATTGACGAAAAAGAAAGAAAAAGGCGATCAAAAGCTGCCATTGTCCAAACCGATGAGGGAGAAGCACTTGACATTTTTGGAAAAGAGCAAAGTGAAAAAGCTAAAAAGTTTGGTAAAATCAGCCTGATGGAGGTACAAATGACACTCAACTATCAGGCTCCCAACAGGTATAAGGAAGAACGGACCGGATACTTGTCTTACGGAACGAAAGCAGGGCTGTTTATTCCCACCTATGGCGAATCGGACTTCAACTTTTATAAGAACCTGGTAAATATGCCTGAAATAATGGAGGTTCCTGTCATTTCACCGATTAGCAGGACCGCTATTCTCACCTACAAATACAAACTGGTAGAAACGCTGGTTGAGGATGATAAGCTGGTATACAAAATAAGTATCACACCCAGAAAGTCCGGTAGTTCGTCGGTAAAGGGTCATATATACATCAACGATGGGTTGTGGAATATCAACAGAATTGATGTGTCACTCGATAAGGGCGGATTGAAAATCTACGATAAATTCAACATCCGCCTCGATTATGAAAAAAACGATGAAACGTGGATTCAGAAAAGACTTGAGTTTCAATATGAAACCAAACAGGGTAAGTATAAAAACTTTAAAGGAAATACCCTGATCAACTACAGAGACATGGATCTGAATTACGAATTTCCGGAAAAATTCTTCAGCAACGAGGTTTCTATTACCACTAAAGAGGCCTATAAAAGAGATTCATCGTACTGGAACAGCACCCGTCCGGAACCTCTGACATTCGAAGAACAGGAATTAATTCATTACAAAGACAGTATTTCCAATGTTGTCAACTCTAAGGAATATCAGGATTCTATCCAGGCCAGGTACAATAAAGTAACCTTCATAGAATTGGCCGTAGAGGGCGTTGGCTTCAGGAACAATGAAAAAAAGAGTCATTTGTATTTACCTCCAGTCAGTGGCCTGATCGGATTTGAACCCATAGGTGGTTTTCGAATTAGCCCATATGCCGGATATTTTAGAAGGCTGGAAAACGGAAAAATGTTCAACACCTTTGGCGAGATGAGCGTTGGTCTGAAAAACTCCGATGTGCAGGGAAATATCAATTATTGGATGCGATACGACCCTTATCATTTAGGTGATTTCAGTATTGCTGTCGGCAGATCATTTTACTCCATCAATAGCTTTGATGCCTACCTCAATCAGTTGAGAGCTTCCAATTACATCCTTCACGATCGACTGGGAATAAATCATACAAGAGAACTTTTCAATGGTTTTTATCTGCATACTTCTTTCAATCTCAACGACAGAAAATCACTGGAAGGCTTTGATACAGATTCCTTCCTAAACGGTTTTGATGTCATTGACGACACTGAAACGCTCGCATTTGAAGATTACAGAGCTGTCATTACCGAAGCAAGAATCTCGTATACGCCCGGTCAGCGTTTCATGTCTGAGCCAAACAGAAAAATAATCCTCGGTAGCAAATACCCCACTTTCAGCATTCTGCACAGAAAGGGGTGGAATGGGCTTTTATCCAGCGATATCAATTTTGACTACCTCAGCTTTTCTGTAAATCAGGATGTGATTTTTGGTGTGTTAGGCAACTCTAAATACAAATTTGAAGTTGGAAAGTTTGTCAACAACAGAGATCTGAGAGAAATCGATATCAAGCGATTCCGTCAATCGGACCCGATTTTATATTCTGATCCGCTTAATTCTTTTCAAATATTAGATCAGGAAATTTTCACGTCAGACCTGTTTTTCGAATTTCATCATATCCACCATTTCAATGGCGCATTGATCAACAACATCCCTTTCATTAAAAAGACCAAAGTAAGAGTAGTTGCAGGTGGGGGTGCTATGTGGCTACCCTCAGAAAATTTCAATTATCAGGAAATCTTTGCCGGATTGGAAAGGACCTTTAAGGTGGGAGCCCGCAGAAGATTACGACTCGGTGTCTATGGAGCTGTAGCTGAATCTAATACCGGTAAGCCCGATGCTAATTTTAAAGTCTCATTCGACATCATAGATACCTGGAAAAAAGACTGGAGCTTCTGATAAGATTGGTTCTCTTTTTTATAATAAACTGATTGCTGATATCAGAACTTATTTGTATTCTTGACTAATCAACAGCGAAAAATACAGTGGAAGATAAAAGTCAGGACGGAAGAATCAGGAAAAATATTTCGATCGGAGATTTTGTGGAGATCGTTCAAAAACACCATCAACGCAGCGGTGAATTGACCGACGGACTGGTAAAAAGAATTCTTACAAAATCACCAAATCATCCGCATGGGATTAAAGTGATGCTGGATACAGGTGAAGTGGGTAGAGTGAAGAACATCATTCACGAGGATTTCTGATAAGCTATCACCAAATTTCAAGGCAAAAAAAATTCTTCTCCCCTGTAATATATTCTGCTTCTGAGCCGACTAACAGAATAGGACAATTCGCTGGGATTATCCGCAATTTCGAACTTTATCTACTCATGATGTTTACTTGCAGACAGACAGAATTAGCAAATAGGTTATTGATCAGGACATCTACGGTTTTTACTATTGTCATGATGCTATTGACGGCTGTAAGTGTCTCTGCGCAGGATTTGATAGTGGTAAAAGGCAGGGTATTGGACGAAGAAACGGACAAACCTCTTCCCTATGCTTCGGTATTTCTCAATAACAGTACCTTTGGTGCAGTAGCTGACGAAAACGGAGAGTTTGAGTTTTATACCAAACCCGGAAACTACGACCTGATTGTCAACTTCTTTTCATATCAGCCCATTATTTTTCCAGTGGAATTCACCAAAGAATCTGCAAAAAAGTTCGTTTTCAAAATGCGACCGCTGGAATATGACCTGGAAGAGGTATCTGTGGAATCTACGCGAGACAAAATCTGGTACAAAAATTTTGAAGTCTTTAAATCCACTTTTCTGGGTTCTTCTATCAACGCTTCCAAGTGTGAAATTCTGAATCCTGAGGTTTTGATCATTGATTTTAATCAAAAAACCAAAACCATGAAAGTCCGTGCACGCGATGTACTCAAAATCAGGAATTCGGGATTGGGATATGATATCGATTACCTGCTCGACACTTATGAGTACAACGTTGGTTTAGGCAGGGTTTATTTTCAGGGATATCCCAGGTTTCTTGAAATGAAAGGGAGGAGTGGTAAAAAATCAAAATGGAGCAAAGCCAGAAGAAAGGCATATCTGGGGTCTCCTACTCACTTATTTACCTCCCTCGTTGCTGGTAACTCAGCTGCGGAAGGTTTTTCAATGATTAAAATCATTAGAAAACTCAATCCCAACAGGCCTACTGAACTGGAAGTGAAAGAAGCCCGCTCAAAACTGAAATCTGCCAGAATCAGTGGTGTTACTATCTCCCCAAATTCTGATGCCAGTTCTGTGATGGCCAGATCCAGGGAACCGAAATTCATACAGTACACCAATAACCAACCGCTCACTTCTGATTCGTTGATTGTACGTGAAGGCGATAAAATCTATTTGGATTTTGAAGACCATATCCAAATCATCTATGACAAAGAGCCTTCGGAATTAGCTTTTACTGGCTCTATTTCGAGCAAAAAAACACAAAAATCTGTCATGTCTTTAACAGGTACTAAAACAGAAATCCTGGAAAATGGCATGATGCTCGACCCCTTTGCCATTCTATTCGAAGGTTATATGGGGTGGGAAAAACTTGGCGATATGCTGCCCGTAGATTACAAGCTATCCGACGGAACAACTAAAAAAGGCAATAATGACTAAAATGAGTTTAGCCATTATTGTTGATATCAGAAAGAGCTAGTGACAACCATCTCCCTTAGAACATGCTTCATATAATGTACAAGCAATTATTGAATTAGGTGGTGCAATAGTCTTAGGATCCGGTTTCGGATCACAAGAATTTGGAGCAACTCCGCATGTTAAACAGATAGCCTCGGATTCACCCCCTTTAATAGTTTCACTATCCTTAGGTTTGATACGAGTAACGAAACTCTTTATTTTTAGAGACTCTAATTTGATTTTCTTCATTTTCTAATATTTATATGGTTTAAAAAATTTATACAATGCAAATGTAAACGTTGAAATTATTAAAAAGGTTTATAAAAATGAGGCTTAAATTTAAAATATAATATTGTTTAAGAATATGTTCCAGTCTCAGCAGATTAAATGTTATACGTTCAGTCAAAAGCTATCAAAGCATTGAACATTAAAACAAAATGATCAATATTATTTCATTTGTAATAGCTGCCCTAGTTTCCACATTTTTCATGAATAAATGGCTAGAAGACTTTGTGTACAGGACTAACTTAAAACCAATCACATTTATCCTGGCCGGACTGATTTCACTATCCATTGCATGGATTACGATGGGTATCCAATCATACAAGGCTGCAACAGGAAATCCTGCAAAAACACTCAAAAGTGAATAAGCCGAAAAATTCGGAGCTTAGTTGCACCAACTCATTACTATTTGACATTCAGTGTATTGAGCAGCGGTAATGAATTATTAGGAATCATTATATTTTCCAAATATATAATGATAGAAAGAAGACCTCCTTTTTAGGTCTTTTTTCTTTTTCCACAGCCAAGTGTCGTGTAATTGTCTATCTGTAAACAAAACCGCAAAAGTTTCATCCCCGGCTAATTTTACCTCGTTTGCAAATTCAAACATTGAAGATATTTATCATGCCATTAACACAAGAATTAGCAAATAAGAAAAAAGCCTCATCGGAGAAATTAGCTGGGGATGAAACTTTTGCGGTTTTGTTTACTGATAGACAAGTAC
>JBCBHL010000383.1:0-6998 GCA_038525605.1 Bacteroidota bacterium | reverse complement strand
GTCTTCGAGAAAGAAAAAATCAAATGGCCTGTTGGGTAGTGTAGATTTCCAGGCGGTTTCCAAATCAGTGATAGCCTGTTGCAGATGATTTCCATCAACTTTTACTGCCAGGTATTTGATAAAGAGGTTGAATGCTTGCGGCCGGGTATTTAAACATAATACCAAAGGCCCGATCTCATGATGTTTGGAAACAAAATTGTAATCTTTAACCACCCCTACAATTTTACCCTTTAGCTCATTTCGCCAGTAAAACCTTTCATCAATTGCGTCTTCCGGGGATTGCCAGCCCATTGTGCTAACCATCGACTCATTGATGACCAAAGCAAGGGAGTCGTCTGTCACAAACCCTTTGCTGTAGTCCCTTCCTGCGACCAGTTCTATGTTCATGGTTTCGGTAAAATCATGCAGTACATTAAACCTGGGAAATGGTTTTGAACGTTCCATTCCCTCAAACCGATAGTTGCCCACCTGATGCTTCGCTCCCACTATTTCTTCCACGCCGGTTACCGATCTGATATTAGAGCTTTTCAATGCTTCATTCTTAAAACTTTCATAATGTTGACCCATCGGTGAGCGGATTACCGGAACCATTAAAACATGCTCCTGATCAAAGCCCAGATCTCTGTTTTGCAACAGCTGAAACTGATCAATCGCAACGATAGTACCTACTATTAAAAACATCGAAATAGCGAACTGAATGGTTACTAATACTTTTCTGAAGCCCAGACCCTTTGTTACGGGTCGAAGGCCTTTTAAGACCGATACAGCCTTAAATGACGATAGTACAAATGCCGGATAAAAGCCTGATAACAAACCTAAAATGAGTGCCAGACTTACAGCACCAAGGATGAATTCCGGCTCTATCAAAAGGGTTGATTGAATAGACTTACCAATCAATAGGTTGAAGGCGGGAAGAATTAAAACAGTGATGAGCACAGCTACCGAGATGGCTATCAGGGTCATGAATACCGACTCAAAAATAAACTGCGTGATCAGCTGTGATCTTTGACTTCCCAGGGATTTTCTTACGCCTACTTCTTTTGCTCTTTTGGTAGCACGAGCCGTACTTAAATTGATGAAATTAATCGCTGCGATGATCAGTACAAACAGCGCGATAGCACCAAAAATATAAACATTCTTCACATCAGAATTTGCCTGAATTTCATAATCGAGTTTAGAATGCAGGTGGATATCTGTGAGGGGTTGAAGTTCGAGAGTGACATCATTTTTGATGAAATCCGGGAAATATTTATCGACAAACCCAGCCAGCTGACTTTCAAACAATCCCGGGTCAGTGTTTTCCTCCAGCAATACATAAGTCCAGCAGGGATTCCAATACCAGCTGGCAGGATATCCGCCGTTGTACCATTGTTTTAAACTGGAAAATGAGACAATAAAATCGTATTGAAAGTGGGCATTCTGAGGAGCATCCTCTAAAATTCCTGTCACCTCCAGGTTCTGTGTTCCCTGAAACTCCAGTATTTTTCCCATTGGATTTTCAAACCCAAAGTACTTGGAAGCCATCGACTGGGAGATGAGAATGGAGTTCGGATTCTTCAGAGCATTCTCCCTGCTACCTTCCAGCAATTCAAAATCAAAAACTTTTAAAAAAATGGAATCAGCAAAGAATAACTTCGATTCATTAAAAGCCTTATCAGCTCTTTTATTGGCAAGAGCCAGGGTAGGTGATTGAAAATTAAAGAGCCTGACAGCATGTTCAACCTGTCTGGGAAATTCGCTTTTTAGGGTAGGTCCGGCTGGAAACGGCTGACTGGCAGAATGTTCGCCAACACCTTCACTTTCGAAGTGTTCCAACACCCGGTATATTCTGTCCGAATTGGTATGAAACCTGTCGTAACTCACTTCATCACTGACGAATAAAAAAATCAGAATGAAACAGGTAAGCCCGATCGCCAGCCCGCTTACATTCAGTGCCGAGAATACTTTCTGTCTCAGCATATTCCTGTAAGAAACTTTGAGATAATTTCTAATCATGGTAAAAGCGTTTGTTGTTGAGTTTCTTTTAATTGCAAAAGGGCGTAGCAGATCCAGTACCTCAAAGCAGAAATATAGATCAGCTTTGAACTTGCTCATCTCCTCTGTCCGCATTTCATATAGTTCATAAAGGTCGCCACGCAATATTTCCAGCTCTTCGCCTCTACAGAACCACTCCAGGAAGCGATCCAGCCATTTGGGTGGATGTGGTTTAGGACTACTCATTGGAAGTAGAAAGTTTAGGAAGAGAATGATATAAGCCTGCTCTTAATTCGTAGGAATGATCAAGTGCTTTTCGACCATAGGCAGTAATCTTGTAAAAGCGTTTCCGCCTGCCTCCCCTTGCATTAGTAGCACCTCCTTCCGTGGATTCCAGAAAACCTTTGTCCTGTAATCTGTTAAGCGCTGAATGCAAGGCGCCAATACTGGGGTTTCTGCCAGTCTGTTCTTTGAGCTCTGTTTTAATGGAAATACTGTAAGCTTCGTCATGGAGTTTGCCAATTACCAAAAGTACCAGTTCCTCAAACTCACCCAATTGCGTATACTTCATATGTGTAATACGCAGGTTTTTTCTATTTGTTTCCTAATCGTATAAATAATAAGAAAATGAGCTTCTTCGGTGGGTGATGACCATCAGGCCTCAATGGGTTCATCAGGTAAAATGGCTTTTTCGCTGAAATACCTATTCCATTGAAGCACGGACAATAGACCAATTGCTAATAATCCGACAACTTCCGAAAAAGGTCTGGCCAGCCAAATGCCATCAATACCTAAGTCAATTTGATTGGAGTACTCCAAAAAAAGCCATACGAGAATTATCCCTTTCAGGCTGTTGAGCAGGATAGAGAGTTTCGGTTTACCTGTCGATTGCAGATAGGCTGCCAGCAGGTAATTGGGCCCGGCAGCTAAAAAGAACAAGAAGAATAGCCCTAAAGCATGAGTCGCCAAAAGCATGAAATCAGGGTCAGAATTTTTTGAGAATAAAGAGATGAGCTGTGATGACCCTAAAAAACCAATAGCCACTATGATAAGTCCTAAGACAAATGTGAACAGCATCGAAAACTTAAGGGTAGCCAACACCCGATCAGCTTGACGAGCACCTATATTGAAAGACATGATCGGTAATGCCGAAACCATCGCGCTGGTGAAAAACCGCAGGAAAATAAAACTAATGAAGCTGATGATGCCAAAAGTAGCAACGGCATCCTCGCCAAAAGGCACCAAACTGGTGTTAATCAACAGCAACCCTGCTGAAAAGGAAATTTCAGAGATAAACGTTGGGAACCCCTGAAAAGTGAGTGTTCTCCACTCTGAAAAATAAAATTGAAACCGGAATGCTCTGATTTTTAAATGCCCTTTTTCTTTTAGCAGATAGTTCAACAAATAGGCAACAGCTATCAAAACTGCAATACCTGATGCAATCGATGCTCCGCTAACACCCATGTCCAGAACAATCACAAAGAGGATGTTGAGTACAATATTAAATGCTACAGCGATCAGCGAAGCATTTCTGGAAACTTTCGGCGCATTATCATGGTTGATAAAACTTCCCCAAAGGACTCTGATGAAGAAAAAAGGAATCCACAGAAATGCCCAGAACATGTAATCATAAGTATGCTTATAAAGTTGTTCATTGTCAGCTCCTGCCAGCCATTTGGCCAGTAGCTCAGGCGCAAATGGGGCTGATATATAAAACAAAACCCCTGTCAGCAGTATCCAGGAAGTGGTAAAAAGGAAAACTGATTGGGCTACCTCATAATTTTTACTACCGATGTTTTTACTGATATGAATTCCACCACCGATCACTAGGATCAATAGAAAAGCGATAAATACCGTTATGATAGGACCGAAAAGACCCACTGCTGCAACACCGGTTTCACCAACATATTCTCCCAGTATCAGCCCGTCTATCACCTGGTTAACAGTAACTGAAAGCAAACCTGTTATAGAGGGAACGTAATATTTAAAAAACAATGGAATAATGGCATCTTTTTCCAGATCGGCCTGCTTTTTCATGTCGCGAAGAATTTAGAGGGATGCGAAAGTAGTGGAATAGTCAGTATTATTCAAATTCCGGATTGGTTTTTCCTGAAGTGGATAAAATGAGGACAAATCCTAATACAGCTTTTATATTAGAAATTATCACATTTGGTTTTATATTGACAAATCTCGAAACTGTAATGGTCAATTTTTGTGATTTGTATAATTATGAGTTCATAATCATTATTAACCGATTAAAGTAAAATTTACAGTAAAAACTAACCTATTGCCATTTAATGCAACATTTTAGATGTATTCGCAAAAGTAAGCCCCCTTCGACCTTAAGTTTGGCTGTATCTTTTTGGTCTGTTCATTTTTGTCCGCCCGGCTGCCCGGTTGGACACAAAAACGAAATGCATCCCGGCTCAGCCGGGTTTTTTGACAGTCGCAATGGCGCACCATCCAGCCCTCCTTTGCGCAGATTTTAAGCCTAAATACTATAGCCCATTTCCGAAGCGCCAAAACAGAACTGATTCTACACATGTTTTTCCCTGACAACGGTGATTCATAATCTGTGAATTAAATCCTAAAAATTAATTAATACTCTGAGATTAAAAACGCGTACTAAATCTATGGTGAAAGCCATTATTAAAAGACAGGAGGAATTAAGTAAACCTAAATGAAAAGCACATCTCTTACCTCATTCAATAATTCCCTCTTCTTTCATTAGCTGAAAACCATATTGTCTAAGCGTTTCGATCACCGGAATCGACTGGCTGCCTTTTTCAGTGATAGAATACTCCACTTTCGGTGGTACAACCGGATAAACCTTCCTGTTGATAAAACCGTACTTTTCCAGCTCTCTCAGTTGAGAGGTCAGCATTTTATCAGTGATTTTAGGCATAGACTTTTTTAGCTCGCTAAACCGCATCACCCGATCTTTTAGTCGCCAGAGAATGGGCATCTTCCAGGTGCCACCTATTTTCTCCATGGCGAATTCCACAGGGGTATAATAGACTTTGTGATCATGTTTAAACTCTGGCATAAGTATCTGTTAATCAATATACTTTCAATTTAGTAAGTATAATACTAAAAGGATAGTATAGTAACTTCTTAAAGCGTATTCTGTTTATTTGATTACACATTTTAAGACTAAAAATAATCATGAAAAAGAATATATTAATAGTTGCAGCTAATCCGACAACTTCTACAACCACAGGGTGGCCTGTTGGGTTTTGGGCCTCAGAAGTGACTCATCCTTATCAGAAACTGACTGATTTTGGATATGACGTGACCATTGCCAGCCCCAAAGGTGGAAAACTGGAAATGGATGAATTGAGTGACCCCAGTGATGCCAGTGGCTATTCCAGTTGGGATGCAGTTAGCAAAGAGGTACTTGCTATCGATTCCTTTCAGCAATCGTTGGAAAATACGCCCGCCCTTTCAGAATTAAAAATTGATGATTTCGATGCGATCATAGTAGCCGGAGGACAGGCGCCCATGTTTAACTTTGAACAAGACGTAGCACTGCATGAGTTTTTTGCCTCATTTTATGAAACTGGCAAGGTAACAGCAGCTTTGTGTCATGGAACTGCTATATTGAGGTATGCCAAAGGCAAAGACGGTGAACTGATAGTCAAAGGTAAAAGAGTTACTGGCTTTACGAACGGTGAAGAAGATGAGGCTGATCAAGCCGCTGGTACCAAAGTGATGCCATGGCGAATAGAAGATGAGCTTACCAAACGGGAAGCAAATTTTCAAAAGTCCGGTAACTGGCAACCGTATGTAGTCACCGATGGCAACCTGATAACCGGTCAGCAAAATATGTCAGGATCGGTAGTTGCTGAAGCGGTCATTGAACAACTTGAAAACAAAGGTAACTAATGAATATAGCATTTATAGGAATCGGAAATGTGGGCTTTGCACTTGCTAATAATTTGGAAAAGCTAGGGCATCAGGTGTTGATAGCGCATGATGGAGGCGAGTCAGCAAGCGTTAGCAAGGCAGTAGAAAATAATCCAAACCTGGCAATACAGCCTGTTGCAACTGCCATTGCTCAATCTGAGGTAGTGTTTTTAGCTACACCCTTTAAAGCAGTAGAGTCAGCTTTGACTGATTTAGACCTTAATGGTAAAATACTGGTGGATTGTACAAATCCTGTAGGGCCGGGCATGAAACATGGCTTAAACAATGAGCAATCGGGATCAGAGTTTATTCAAAAACTGGTCCCGGATGCATCTTTGGTAAAAGCATTTACCATTTACGGATTTGAAAATTTCATCAATAGTTCCTATCCGGATTATGCCTCACTGAAACCTGCCATGTTGATCGCTGGCAATGACCAGGCTGGTAAAACCACTGTTAGTGATTTAATTACCCAACTCGGCTGGGAACCCGTTGATACCGGAGGCCTATCGCAAGCACTTCATCTGGAACATATGACGCTTTTGTGGATCAAAATGGCCAGGGTGCAGGGACAGGGTTCTGATTTTGTCTGGGGCAGAATGACCAGGTAGAGATATTTGAGGCAGTGAGATTAACTTATAATTGCTGAAAATAGTCTGGAATTTGTATATTTAGCATGAATTAGAAATGTAGTAAAGATTATCACGAAAGATTTATCATGCAGGTTTTGAATCAAAGGATTGGTCAATTTATATATCTAATTCATAATTATGAACTCATAATTAATATCAGCTAAAAATATTTGACCGTTAAAACATCGAAAATCATTCAATCAACAACTAAACGTGAAAATGTCTAACAAACCATACTTTCTACAATGCTATTTGTTCTGCTATTCTCACTGCCTGCTCTTCTGATATTAATAGATTTTCTGAAATATTTTGTGACGGGTGCCAGGTTCACAAAAATTGTTCTTTTCAGAGTTTTAGAATCCATTGCCATCATCTTTTATCCACTGTTATATATCTACTTATATGACATGAGACCAAATGATTGTTGTTCTGATAGTGCAACTTTTGCTCCTGAACACAGGCTGACTATTTATTTATTGATCGCAA
>JBCBHL010000382.1:0-7032 GCA_038525605.1 Bacteroidota bacterium | reverse complement strand
TATCAAAAAAGTAGGTACGCTTTCCTGCCCTCACTCTTTTGATATTAAGTCTACAAGATCAAACGATTACTATCTGACGATTACAGAAAGTAAAAGGAAGCACAAGGATGACGGTTTTGTGTATGAGAAGCATAAGATTTTTCTTTACAAGGAAGACTTTAAAAAATTTGTAGAGGCTTTGAATGATACTGTAAATCATGTGAAAACAGAATTGATGCCTGAAGTAGATTTTGATCAATTCGAAAGAGAATATCATGAACAGAGCGTAAATAATTCCTCCGACACGGAACTAAAGTGGGATTAATTTTTTGAAATAAAGATTTTTACTAGCTCTTACATCTAACTTAGGGCTTCTTTAATTGAGCGTACAGATCTCAGAAAAACTCGGAATGATTTTCAGGAATAAGTTTTTCATAGCACTATTTTTAGGCATTATACTGCTGGTGTATCTGGCCTGGTATTTTTCTAATATATTTCTTTACCTCATTATTTCATTGGTGATTACTACTCTTTTACGACCTTTGGTAAATTTCATTGGTAGGATTCAACTGCTGGGAACGAGGTTGCCTAGATCGATGGCTATCGTTTTTTCATATGCCCTGTTAATTCTTGTGCTGGGATCATTTGTTTTGTTGTTTATCCCGCTTATTTCGGAACAAATCCAGGTAATTGCTAAGCTAGATTTCGATAATATATATATCAGCATTTCGCAACCGATCGCAACACTGGAAGAATTTCTGATTGTGAATAAAGTGGTAGATCAGGAAAGTGGTTTTCTGGTCAATAGCATCAGATCTACTTTGCTAACAAGACTCAATGAAGTCAACTTTACCGGGTTAATTAATAGTCTGCTATCGGCAACAGGAAGTTTCTTCGTTGGTCTGTTGGCTGTTATTTTCATCACTTTCTTTCTGCTGTATGAAAGTGGTATTCTCCGCAGAAACATTATTTCTATCATTCCAAATAGGTATTTTTGAGGTTTTTATCGGAGCAATGTTTAAAACAGAAAAGCTGCTGAGTAATTACCTGCTAGGACTACTTTTTCAAATGCTGTCGATATTTAGCATAGCCTCTATCGGTCTTTCGATCCTCGGCGTAAAATATGCATTGACGATCGCTCTTTTTGCTGCATTTGCCAACCTGATTCCCTATCTGGGCCCAATTTTAGGAGCGAGTTTTGGTGTTGTCGTCAGTTTATCAACCACAGGGAATTTTGGCTTTGATCAGGAAACTATCATCCTTGTAATTAAAATTTTATCTGTTTTTGGTGCTGTACAAGTCACTGATAATGTGCTGTTACAACCAATTATTTTTTCAAAGAGTGTAAAAGCTCATCCTCTCGAAATTTTTATCATTATCTTTGCGGGCGCCGCGATCGGGCAAATAGCCGGAATGATTGCAGCGATTCCTGTATATACCATCATTCGGGTAACTTCCAAGGAGGTTTATGCAGGTTTTAAGGAGTACCGTGTTTTTCAAAATTAACATAATAAAGAGTAAGTAATGGGATTAAAATGTGGAATCGTAGGACTTCCTAACGTGGGGAAATCTACACTTTTCAGTGCACTGTCTAATGCAAAAGCTGAATCCGCTAATTATGAGTTTTGTACGATAGAACCTAATGTTGGGATCGTGAATGTTCCGGATCCAAGATTGCAGATTTTGGAAGAATTAGTATCTCCTGAAAAGGTAATCCCTACTTTTGTTGAATTTGTAGATATTGCCGGTTTGGTGGCAGGAGCTCACAAAGGAGAGGGTCTAGGCAATAAATTCCTAGGTAATATCCGTGAGGTTGATGCCATCATACATGTGCTTAGATGCTTTGAGGATGAAAATGTTGTCAGAAGTGTAGGGAAGGTAAACCCTATTTCTGATAAAGAGATTATCGATACGGAACTACAGCTTAAAGACCTTGAAACCATTGATAAAAGGCTGGAACGCATCCAGAAAATCGCTAAATCCGGTAATGCTGAGGCGAAAGCAGAAATTGCAGTGGTGAATACCTATAAAACACATCTGGAATCCGGTCAAAATGCCCGTTCGCTGGAAGTGACACCTGAGGAGCTTGAAATAATCAAACCATTATGTCTGCTAACTATCAAACCGGTGGTTTATGTGGCTAATGTTGATGAGGGCAGTCTCGAAAACGGAAACCAGTTCTCAGAGCAGCTGAAAAACGAAGTGGCAAAAGAAAATGCCGACGTGTTGATCCTTTGTGCCAAGATAGAATCTGAAATTGCTGAATTGGAAGACCCTGAAGAAAGAAAAGTATTTCTGTCCGAATATGGTCTTGAGCAATCAGGACTCGATAACCTCATCCGGGCAGGTTATGAATTGCTTAACTTAATTACATACTTCACAGCGGGTCCTAAAGAAGTAAAAGCTTGGACGATTACAAACGGATGGAAAGCACCGAAGGCTGCAGGAGTGATTCACGGTGACTTTGAAAGGGGATTTATCAGAGCAGAAGTCATCAAGTTAGCAGATTATCAACAATACAAAACTGAAGTAGCCTGTAAAGAAGCAGGGAAGATATCCGTAGAAGGAAAGGACTACATTGTGGAAGACGGTGATATCATGCATTTCAGATTTAACGTATAATTTTCTCGGAATTCTAAACAATTTTAGCTAACGCGTAGTTGCAACTCTACATTGAGAATTTTTTAGTCACCTTAAAGTAGGGCACATGAGAGTTAGAATTACGTTTAAGCTAAAGAATAGAGGAAATTATTTACCGTTTTATCACCAGCATCTTTTTTCGCAGCTGATAAAAGGGATGTTAGTGTCTGGACAGGAAAAGAAGTTCAATGATTTCGATCTATTCAGTTTTTCAGGTCTGAAAGGTCTTACAAGGGTTGGTAGACAGGGACTTCAGTATAATTCCAACAGAGTTTCGCTGGTCTTATCTTCAATGAATAAAGAATTCGTAGATCACGTATTGAAACTGGTTTTTCAAAGAAAATCAGTATCTGTGGGTGCACTGGTCTTGGAACCGGAATATGTGGAAAAGGAGGCCGATCCTGATTTTGAAAATTCTTCCAGACTAATTTGTTTGTCTCCTTTGGTGATTCTCAAAGCACAGTTTCAGAATGAAGAAAGCAAAAGATTCATCAATCCGATGAATAATGAGTTCTCTGACTTCTTATTCGAAACACTTCTTGCCAATATGGAAAAGAGTGGCATCAAAGTAGAACAGATCGAAGATTATCATAAATTTCAGTTAGTGCCAGATGAGGAATATCTGGAGAAGACTAAAAGAAACGGAAAGAAATTTTCCAGAGTCTATACTATGTATGACCAAGACCTTGGATATGATGTAAGAGGTTACACGATTCCTTTCCAATTGTACGCGCCTAAAGAGATGCAGCAATTCATCTTTAATTGTGGTCTTGGTAATTACACTCACAAAGGATTTGGAATGGTAGATCTTGCAAATGTGGATCCATTGTCAAGAACAGAACCTTACAAATTAGATATCAAAGAGTTAGTTTCTGCCTGATGTAAAACGGTAATATCCAACAATTCTATCATAGTTGTTTCCGATAACCTTTTGATAGACAATGACATCATACATGTTTTCGGTCAATCGGAAAGATTTATCTAAGGGGTGACCAATAACATCGCCCTTGACTGATTCTACTGTGAATTCATAAACCCCTTGTTTCAGAAAAAAGCTGGTTTGATAAAGTTTGCGAGTTTCATTGTAAACCAGCAGACTCTTGCTATCATGATCCCATGAATTAAATCTACCTACTAGATATATTGGATCGGCATATTTTTGATTGAGATCGATGTTGAAGGTCGTATACACGTAATCCACTTCGAGTGGATCAGCACCCAAATCTACTATGGAGTGAAAAAAGTTTCCGTTCATATCTTCATTGACCGGCCTTGTATAAACATCACCAATAAATGGTTGATAAATTCTTGAATTGGCAATTACATCATTGTCTTGTTGTCTCACATTGGCAACATTCATTCCCGGAATCGATTTTGACCTGAGATCGATTAGTCTGAATTCATTTCCACCCGGGAAAGTCAACTCATTGTCAAATGTTTGAAACTCCAGTGTATTTGAATTGATCAGGTTATTGTTCGCTTTCAAATTCACCTTAGCATTATCCCATCTATAATTCTGGCGAACAGTAGCGAAGAGTTCCTGCTGCGGATTAGGGGAATTGATATTTTCATAAATGACCTTTAAAACTAATTCCTGACCAGTGTTTCTTTGCTGAACCTGACGGGGCATTTGAACCGATGATTCTATGCTTACAAGTCTTTCGGTAATGAGGAAACGCCTGGTAAATAACAGATCGTCCTTATTATTACCCCTATGAGCGGCGATGATGTAGTTGCCTGATATCTTGGGTTTTGGAATCACCATTTTATAATGCACATAGTTGATCGCTGTGTTTTCAGAAAACTGATAATCAGTTACTAAGAACTGATTGAATTCATCTAAATACTGCAAATCAGGAATTTTTGATTTGTTCCAATTGGCATCACAATGGATTAACCTGAGGTTGATATAGTCCGAATTATCTTCGAAAAGATCAAATTCCAGTATTAGCTGTTCATTGGATCTCAGATCTGCTACAGGAGGGTCTAAAGGGTTTTGATTGTATAATAATATAGCACCAACAGATTGATTGTAATCTTTATTTGAGTAAGTTATCTTTTTTGGTATAAAATTTGTATCTGAATTCTGGTCCAGCGGAACACAACTGATTCCGATAAACATAACTACTAAACTATGAATTGATGCTAAAAGTAATTGTTTCAAAAGCTGTATATTTAAAAAGGTTCGAACGATTAACGAATGTAATTTAACAATCTGAATTTTTTTTAATCTTTTACAACCAAAACTAAAATGAATGTGTCTGATAACCAAAAGAGGCATTTTCATTATTATGCCAACATGACCGCAGACGAAAAAAACATAATAAAGGGGTGTCAAAAGGGAGACCGGAAGATGCAACGCCTTCTATATGAGAAATATAGCAGGTCAATGTATGCGGTTGCAGTGAGGTATTCAAAAATGCAGCAAGAAGCTGAAGACATTACACAAGAAGCTTTCATCAAGGTTTTTAAAAACATCGACAAATTCCGACAGGATTCATCTCTAGGCTACTGGATTAAAAGAATTGTCATTAATACGGCACTAAATCATCAGCGGAGTAAATTGTATTTATACCCGATGGTTGATGTGAACGAAATGGTAAATTCCCCCAGCGAAGAGTTGATCATCTCGGATTTTAGCCACCAGGAGTTAATTACAATGATTCAGGATTTACCTGCAGGCTGTCAGACGATTTTTAATTTATATGCGATTGAAGGCTTTAAACATCATGAAATAGCGAAAATGCTTGAGATAAGTGAAGGAACCTCTAAATCTCAATATTCGAGAGCTAAAGTCCTTCTCAAAGAGAAAATATTAAGTAGTAGTTTGGTTAATTACAAAGATGCAAAAGTATAAAGGGAAGTCTTTTGAAGAGCAGATGAGAGATTCTCTTGAGGGTGCAGAGATGAACCCGCCAGAAGGAATCTGGACTGCCATAGACGGTGAGATAGCCAATATGGAGGCTAGCAGTCTGAGGAAACAAATGGTTTTCTACAGAGCAATTGCCGCTACCTTGCTTATCATAATTGTAAGCGCTTTACTCATTGGCTGGCAATACGGAAATTTTGGGAATGATGAATACCTCGCAAAAAGCTCTGACGTGAAAAATGCTGTCAATTTAGCTGATGGAGATCATCCGATATTCCTGAAGCCAGAGTTGCCATCCCCTAAAGAATATTTGAAACAGGACATTACTGGGGAAAGTAATATCCAAAACCAATCTGTTGATACTGAGCAAGTGACAGGGAATGTTTCTGCTATTGCTAATAATTCAATACGTACCGATTTCACAAAAGAGACATCGTTGGATAACGCGCTGACGGTAAAAAAATTAAGTAGTGCTGATGCTATTGTGGCCATTAATGACCAGCCTTCAGATAACGGAAAGAATTCATTCACCCAAAACGGTTCGGCAAGCAGCAATTCAGGAGGTCTTAAGGGAATTGATCTGTCAGATGGCAGTAACGCTGATATAAGTCTTTTTGGCT
Organism: Bacteroidota bacterium; assembly: GCA_038525605.1. Classification (GTDB taxonomy): domain Bacteria; phylum Bacteroidota; class Bacteroidia; order Cytophagales; family Cyclobacteriaceae; genus JANSWY01. Next base: position 924 of record JBCBHL010000382.1, on the reverse strand, counting down.
TGGCCGCAAACGAAAATCGTAAAGCGCTGGAAGAAAATGATGCATTATTCACTATCAATCCAATTGAGATATCAAAAGATGTGTATTATCAAAAAATACCCAGCTACGATTTCATTCCTAAAAATTTGGTAGCGGACAATGCCAACAGAAATTCTAAAAGCTGGGCGGATTTCAATATAAGAGGAGGTGTTTTCGAGCCTAATTATCAGATAGAATCAGTGGAAAGTGTGGCCACTCCAGCAACGGGATTTAGGTTTGCCTCCATTTCACCTAATAATTTCTCTGCGAACAGAAATGAGGTTTTTACGGACAACTCAGACTTTAGAGGTGAAGACCTTACTGCAGGCTATTCCTACACTATGAGTGCTAGCTATGGTAGGAAACTCACTGGAAGACTTTTCATGGTTTCTGGGCTTGAGTATGGAATCTATGAGTCTGTGGCCAGTACTAACAGGGTTTTGACAGATGGAGCAGAAAAACGAGTTGCAGTTACTGAACAGATCATTGCGGACGGTAATATAGATTTTCAAAATAATAACCTGGGATTGGGATTCGAGAACGTAGAGTTAAATAACTCTTTTCAGTTTGCGTCCATTCCTGTGAGATTGGGATATACATTGCTCGATAAGAAGCTTTCGGTTTCCGTAACCAGTGGCATTTCAACTGGTATCTATCTGGGGAACAGAATTCAAGACCCTGACAGGGTTTTGGATGAAGTGAGAGTTTCCAGAAGTAATAATTCTATCTATCGTGACGTTAATTTCAGTGCAGTTGGTGGAATATCAATTGCGTACAGCTTATTTGATAACTACCTGTTCACGATAGAGCCAGTATATCAAAGAGCGCTAAATTCATTTACAAGAAATAATTCTGATTCCTGCTGAGACGCCAAAGTTTTCTGGCAAGGCTGAAAAATCAGAATTA
>JBCBHL010000381.1:0-7041 GCA_038525605.1 Bacteroidota bacterium | reverse complement strand
AGAATAGTTAAACCTGATACTAAATATGCAGGAAATTACAGATCAGTTTAATTGCTTAACTTAATGGCATTGAATTCTTAATTATGAATTGAGGGCCTTAAAAGTGACTGTTATTTCAAATCAAAAAAAATATTGTGAATCTGTCATAATAACCTTTTTTAGTTTTTAAATAGAAAGCCAGCATAATAAAAATTATCAGCTCCTGTGATTTATTGATTTATAACCATAAGCGGTTACATGAAATATTCTTTTTCTTCTGTCACCCCGGATTGCTGTAGCCTCGGTTTTTACAGAGTCAATAAAACCCTGATCCGTCAGCCTTTTCAGTGCATGGTGCAAAGAAGCAATGGAATGATACCTGCCTGTAGTAGCATGTAGTGTATCCATAATACACAAGGTAGAGGCTTTATCCTGTAAATTGCTAACTGTTTTGATTAGCTGTACATCCGAATTTTTTAGCTTACTCATGTTACTTACTAAATTGTAGAACAAATATACGAGAAAAATTGAGAGTTTGTTCTACATTTTAGTAGTAAATAGTATTCAGTAGATTATTAGAAGAAAAAGTAAGATGAGAGTTCTGTTTTTAAATAGCTGTTAATCAGTTGTTTGGCTGTTGCTTTTCTGTATTGGGAAGGTACTTAAATAAAATTTCAATTATATTGATTTTTAAAGGATTACCGGAGATAATTCTTCATTAACCCGAAACAGCACCTTTTTTTTTCCTGGTAAACTGCTACGGTCCATTGTGATCGAACCCCAGTATTTATAACCATCGATCAGGGTAATATCTATGCTTTCCTTTGCTTTGATTAATTTTGGTTGATTGTTTTCCGTAAAAGTGGACCAATGTTCGACCACAGGTCTTTTATCTTCATAATATCTTTGATAATGAAAATAGACTGGTATATCCTTGTTGTTAAAGATCGAAATTGTTCGGTTGGTGATCGCTGATATTTCTATTTTCTGATCAGAAAGAATCGTCAATGGCCTAATCGAAAAACCTCCGTCTTCATCAAATATGGTCAATTTTTTGATGCCTCCGCGGATATTGTAGAATTGCTCTTCACCGGATAGCAGACTATCACTTAAAATGTTCTTTGTATGCGAAGAGATTTCAAAGTATATATTGCCACCTGAATTGTTACTGAATAACACATTCCCGTTATCTATGACGCGATCATGCATATTGCAGGCGCAAAAAATCAAAGCGATCGAAAATAATCGGACTAAACTTTTCATTAATCTGTCGTTTTTAATTGAAGTTTCGGGAGTGTGTTTTATATCTTCATATTAAAGTTGGGATGATTTGCAGTTAATGAATATATTAACAGGCAGACCGTCGAATTTATATGTTCAATGACGGAGTTTGACGATGAATGAAAATCAGAAAGAAGTTATGACTGATGCTGAAAAAGAGGAATTGATTGAGTTTGGAAAGGGACTAATGGCCAAGGGCAATTTACCATCGACAATACGGGATGTCTTTAAGTCCAGAGTGAGAGACAGACAACTAAGAGATGAAATTCTGGCACAGGTATTTAAAGTGAATATTACAAAGAAGGTTGATCATAGAACCGACGCTCAAAAGGCCGAAGACCTGGCTATGATGAAGGCGAGACATATTTTCAGTGATTTCAGCGATCAGAATAAAAAGTCATTTCAGTTAGGTATTTTCACAATATTGCTTACGGTGGTAGCACTGCTGTTTGGCATCCCCTTTGCCATTATGACTTTCCTGCAGGGACTAATTGTTACCATGATTTACGCCGTAATCAGGAAAAAGAAAGCATATCACCTGGTAAGAGGCATTGTCCTTGCTTTTTTAGGGTTGATGGTAGCAGAAATTTTATTATTTGGCATCCCCGATCCACTTTTTGCCTGGGGTAAGGACGTGTTAAGTGAGAGACGAACAGGCCTTTTTAAAATATTCAATCAGGTAACCCCATTTATCTACCTGGGCTACAAATTAGTCGTTGCGATTCTGTTGACGTTTAACCTGAGCCTGAAAGTGAAGTTCGATAAACTACCGGAAGACGTCAGATATAAAATAGACCCATTGTAGCATTTTTCCGTTAGATATAAGAGTGAGTCCATCTTTAAACCCTAAAATCACTCTATTATGGTATCTGACACCACAACAAATAAGAGAAAAGCAATAGAATTGATGCTGGCGCGTCATGTTTTATCAGATCTGACTTATCAAAATACAAAATCTCTACAACTCGGAATTCTGACAATCATATTATCAGTGCCCGCGTTGCTTTTTGATAATCCGTTTGCCATCATGACTTTTGTACAAGGACTGTTTGTCATTTCCTTTTTGATCCTCATAATTAGGTGGAAGCTGTACAATCTTCTGGCAGTGTTGATTATCTTGTTTCCAGCCCTGATAGCAATTGAGCTATATTATTTTGGTATTCCTGATCCCATAATCAACGATGAGGGTGGTACATTCATGAATCATAAATCGGCCTTTTTTAAAATGCTCAACAACCTGATACCACTGGTTTATGTTGGTTATAAATTCGTTGTTTGGTCACTCCTTATGTATAACTGGCCTTTTAAGAGAAAGTACGATAAGCTTCCTGTTGAACTGAAAAATAAAATAGTCCCGGAAAAATAATGACCAATAGATATGATCACGTTGAATTTATCTTGAGTGATTTTTGATATTTTGGCTATTGAATTTTGTAGTCTTTATATTAATTATTGGTTCATAATTATGAATTGAGCCTAAAAATTTACTAATCCTTTTAAATCAAAATCCGCGTAACAAATCTGTCGTCGTAACCTTTAAAAGTAGTTGGAGCCTAAAATCACCTACCACATGTAGAAACCGCTCAGGAATCAGGGAACAACATAAAAATTATTACTTTGCTAGCTTATATCAACAACACTTAAAATCTAAGATTCTGAAAAATGACTTACAATGAAGGATTTGATGTAAAGAAGGAAACTGATAAGATGATGAGGCGACATACCTTATCGGATTTGGACGGGCATGTAAATTCCTGCAAAAAACTCGGTTATGTTTATTTAGGACTGTCGGTCGTCATCGGTCTGATTTATGGACTGCCTTACTTCTTGTTTTCTGTTATCGAGGCATTGACGATTCTGTCTTTCTACCATTACATCCAAAAAAAGAAAGCTTATCAATTGATTTATATTGTTCTTTTGATTTACAACCTGATGATACTGTCAGAGCTGCTGCTTTTTGGTCTCCCTGAAATCACAAATATTGACGATGCGTATTTTTATAACAAACTACCGGTTTTCTTTGGTTTCATTTTTGGGCCCACCTCTTACCTAATCTACAAGATTCCAGTCACTCTTTTCATGCTTCATGGCGTCAGTTTGAAATCGAGGTATCGTTCATCAGAAAAGTAACAGAAGTGTATTAAAGGCTCAAGATTTGAAGAAAGTCTTATGAGAGATTTCTATTTTTCGATAATTACTTGCTTTTGTCAAGTAATTATTGCTTATTTGAATCATGCAAAATGCTGAAGTCTTAAAAATCAGGAGTTTCAATAGATTTTACACCAAGACGATCGGTTTGGTAGACCGGTATTATTTGAACACGCCTTACACATTGATCCAACTGCGTGTACTATATGAAACCCGATACAGCTCAGATTGTACTGCCAGGAAAATTGTAAAAACCCTGCAATTGGATGAAGGATATCTGAGTAGGCTGATAGACAGTTTTGTCAAAGATGGTTTATTGCAAAAGAATCGGTCGGAAAAGGACGGGCGGGTATTTTATATATCACTGACTCAGAAAGGCCAGGAGTTTGTTGAAATGCTTGACGAAAAAGCTAATGAATCCATTGGTAAATTGATCAGCCATCTGGCGATTGATGAGTTGAAAGCTGTGACACGGGCAATGGAAACGATTACTAAATATTTATCAACAGAGTCTTATGATTAAATTAGAGGACATCAACATTCGTACTTCCATCAAGCCCGGAGATATTGGTTATATCACTTATTTGCATGGAGATGTCTATGAGAGGGAGTATGGTTTTGGCCTTGAGTTTGAAGCCTATGTAGCAGAAACGCTGGCAGAGTTTATTCGTCAGTTCGATGTGGCCAAAGACCGTGTATGGATTTGTGAATATGAAAACAGAATAATTGGATTCCTGTCAATGTATGGAAGAGAAAATCAGGCGCAATTGCGATATTTTATTTTGCTGCCTGAATTTCGGGGAATTGGTTTGGGAAAAAAGCTGATGTCTCTATTCGTGGACTCGATGAAAGAATGTCAGTTTAGCAATGCCTATTTACTTACAACTGAGCGCTTAAAAGCTGCAGTCGGCTTGTATGAAAAATTTGGGTTTACCCTGATAGAAGAGCGTAAATCCATTGGCTTTAGTGTACCCGAAACTGAACTAAGATATGAGCTACAGTTGAGCTAAAGAAAAGATCGTTCTGCCAGATTGAGTATTCGAAACATTTTCTGATTAGTGACAGTAACGATCCAGTCTGAAATAAACTTTCAGTCAGAATGTAGCGGTTCATAAGTATGGTGAACCGCTATTTTTCCTGCTTTAATTTCATGAATAGAATTATTGGGTTATCAAGCGCTGTCAACTCACCTATTTGATCAATTTTTACTTTTTGACCGTAATCCATAATCGCTTCCGGCGAAATAACGCTTACGAAATGATCCTTATACCATGGATTGCAATGTATATATGTATCATTATCTGTATATCCTATTTTTACATTAGCAGGAAAATTGGTTAGATCGTTGACAATACTTTTTGCATTGATTGTTTGATTCAAGTTCTTCAGGCTAATAAAGCTCCTTTGATCAATGAAACCGCCAAGACTTTCTTTAAACATATAATTGACAAGTGTTACTTTTTCGTTATAGATTTCAAAATTTGGAAAACTTGCTGTTTTTACGAAATCAGATGACTTTGTAAAATATTGCATGTGCTCCACTTTACTCATTTTTAACAATTCTTCGTTATTTACAGAGTTACCATTGACAAAGTCTACTTCAAGTATAGGTTTGAAACCATCATTTTTGTACCGATACAATTTATTGTCATAGTTTACAGATGCGTAGGTATTTTTGTAATCATCATTGATTAGTTTGAATTTGAAAAGCGAATATCTGATGATATCCTTTTTGTCCTCATCCTTATACAGCCTGTCAAAATATGTGTCTTTTAGTTTTCCATTGCTATCGAAAAGGTAGAACTCTGCGTTAGTTTTTTTATCATTAACGATGTTTAAAGCTTGATTGGCGCTTAACAAGTAATCTGTATTACTGAGTTTGATGCTACTAGTAAATGTGATCATGTTTTGTATTGGAATCTCTTCGATAAGTTCAAAGTTTAAGTTGTTGTATCTGATGATTCTTCCTTTGCTTTTATCCCATATTTCTATCATTTTTTCATCGTCCAGAACGTCAAAATGTATCGGAAATGTGTATTCACCAGGTCCTTGCCCAACTTTGTCTAACTTAGAAACTAATTTTCCATTGTGATTAAATACACAAATTATTTTTTGTTGAAAATCCCAATAGTATATATGTTGATCTCTTAGTTTGACTAAACCTTCACCCAATGGTATATTCTCAGTTTGCAGTTTTACATATTTCAGTTCACTTACAAATTCTGAAAGTTTAACTTCCCTACTTTGCGACAAATCGATTTTTAGCTTACTAAGTGTTTCTTCGTTAGTCTCAACTTTACAAGAGGCTATAATTAGTATAATTAACAGTAACTTAAATGATTTCATATTATCTGGAATAAAATAGGTTAAGGGATTCCGTAAAGAATCCCTATCGTAATTAAAAAGTTGGACTGTTCATAGCAGCTACCTCCTGAATCTACGAATGAGAGTATCATATTGCTTGTAAACTTAGTAATACATCTTTTAGATATGTCACGACTACAAGATTAATTGAACCATGCAAACCACATTCTCTTGCCAAGGTTTGATTCTCTCTTTTTGCGACGTACTTATCAACAGAGGAGCTAATTAGTGTTATCCACGGTAAACATTCTTTTTAATCAGCACGTTTAACTTACTTTTTAAATTTAATTTATCTACTTTTTGATGTTTGATGCCCTACTTTGTTTTATAGGAGTGTTCGGGTCAATTTTTCTCCTTGGCTTAAATCATAGTTTAAGCACAACTACATCCTCCGATATCTGTACATGAAGGATTTTTTCCAGAAGGGCAACAAGCATCACACTTTTTATTACCGTTAAGTCTGTAAAGAGTGCAGGAGCCTCCTGAACAATCTTCACCCGCAAGTGACGGTTGTGATATTTGTGCATTGGCCACCCCTGAGGTGCCTAAATTTAATGTCATCATTAACATTAAAATCGTAAGTGCTGTTAGTGAACTTTTAAGAATAGTTTTCATAAAATTAATCATTGATGTTTGAGCCCTACTTTGTTATAAAGGAGTGTTCGGGTCAAATTTTTCTCCTTATATTGATAACGTGTATTTAAACCCCAACTACGCCTATTAAAAATGATCAGTGAGATTTTTATCCATTGGATCGCCAGACCGTTTTCATCTTTCTCAATCAATTTGATTGCAATGTGTTTTGAGCTCTAATAGTAGCCTTTAATTGCTAAAGATTGTTAAGGTACCTGAGCACTTTCAAGTTTGGAGATGCTTAGGTTTAATAATATCCTTCAAGTTAGAATTGTAAATATTTTATCGGTTTTTCAGGTTAGTCTTCATAAGTTAATTATTTGACGCCTACCTGAGGATATATGAAATTTTAAACTCCAGTTTTCTCCTTATATCTGGTTTATTAACAATTTACAATGATTTTCTTATTGGAAGTCACTTTCATAAACTAATGGTTTGTTTAATTTTAAATTGAACGAAATTTATGGAAAGATAAAAAAATTATTAAACATGTCAAATATTTAAGTTGTTTATTTTAAATAATTTCTAATTGTTCTACAATAAAAGACCCTCCAGCAGGTCACCTACCAGATAAGCCAGAGATGCGGCGATGGTTCCGAGCAACAAGGTTTCCAGGATTGCCTTTCCCCTGTTTGT
>JBCBHL010000380.1:0-7070 GCA_038525605.1 Bacteroidota bacterium | reverse complement strand
CAATCACAACGTCAAAGACTTTGACTATCACGCGAGTAACTTAAGTTATGATTTTCTTGATGCTTGCCGAGCATAAGTGCTAAACTGCAATAAAAAGAGACAAACAATGATTATTATCTTTTTCATTTACTAAAGTTTTGTTTTGAAAAATACTTTTATGAACAAGACAATACACTCCTGTTTACCGATTGAAGCAGCTGTGAATCAGCGAAACCGGAGAAGGGGTAACATCCTTTAAAAACTTTGATTTTTAGATGTAAGTGTTCCTGTCAGTATGAATTGTCTGTTCAATACTACGGGACATGACTTTGAACTTTGTTACCTCTGTTTTTGACGTTTTTTTGAATAAAAAGCCAGAAAAATAATACCAATTAGTAATGGACCGATAATCCACCATTTGAGGTTGCTCTGAGGAGACTTTAAGGTGATCGGTTTGTCACTTCCCAGTAGTGTAAATGACGCCCAGTAATAGGGTGATGCGTCTGACAAGGAGTTGTTCTTCAGGTAATGTAATTTGGCTTTTCTTAGAGCAGCAGATTTGCTATCCCCACTCTTTAGGTTTTTGTAAAACTCTTTGAAAACAAATGAAGTAGACTTGTCATTGACATTCCAGAGTGTAGCAATAATGGAATTGGCGCCAGAATAAAAAAAGCTTCGGGCCAGACTAAGGATCCCTTCACCCTCGGCGATTTCTCCCAGTGAAGTATCGCAGGCACTTAATACTACCAGTTCGGCCTGATTTTGGAAAGTATGCAATTCGGTGATATCCATTTTGGCATCACTAAAGGCGACCCACGGATTTTCTCCCGCCTGAGCATGAGTAGCCAGATGAATAATTTTAAAATCTCCTGATTCATTGAAAAATGCCTCTTTTGTTGAAGTCTGATTCATTAATGATTTTCCGTCAATGATTTGGTTGATCTCTGATACTTCCTGTGCTGACTGCTTCAGAGGAGCGAGCTCATCATATTGAAAAATAACAGGCGAGAAGGAAATCATTTGTTCGGAAGGAGTTCGTTTGATGTTCTCATTGTGAAATAAAAACGAAATGGAGTAAGCGTAGCTGATTTCATTCTCTTCTATCAGGTATCTACCGGTTTTCTGATCTGCTACAAGTGCTTCAAATGGTATCCCGTGGATATTATGATCTGGCAAGATCAGTAACTTTTTACCTTTGATGATATTTCTGATTTCTTCAGAAGGGAACAGTTTCAGATAGAGCTCGTTTGCGATTGATCGGAATTTTTCCGTTTCCTGCTGGGTTTCAAAAGGTTTGGCTACAGCCTGGTTAAAATCATCAATTAGTTTTCCAATAGTAGTCACCTCTTTTACCACAAGTAATTTGCAGTGGGATTTTGTGACAAGTAAAAAGTATAAGTAATCGTAGTTGTCGTCATCAATATCCCAAACGTAAGAGATCACAGCAGAAGTATCAGAAAGTTGGGATTGCAGAAAAGCTAAGTCAGTAATCGATACCGACTTGTTTTTAACGGCATAAAACTCAGGGTACCTATCTTGAAGAGAATCCAGAAAGGTCTGATAAGCAACCTGGTCATTAACGATTTGTTCTCTGAGTATTTTACGTTTTTCCTCATCGGTAATGTTTCTGAGCTGTCTTTCTTTTTTCAGAATTGTATTTTTTAGTGTGAGCTCTTTTGACTTGATTTCATCAGGTAAGTCTTTCTTGTTGGCTTCTGTCAGAATATTTTCAATAAGTAACAGCGATTTTATTTTTTCGGAAAAGTAAAATGCCTTTTCATTGTCATTGAACCTACTTGCCAGTAAAAATCCTTTACTGTAAATATCGGTTGCTCTGACGCGCCAATATAATTTGGAGCCTTCTGTGGAGGATTGATTCTTAATTGAGGTGAGCAGTTCATCACCGATATCGATCAACTTTGTTGCAAGATTGAGTAAATGATCATCCGATTGATCTGCTTCTCCAATTTTGATCAAAACGTGAACTTTCTTAACAATTGCAGCTAGAACTTCATCCTGATTGATGCAATTATCATAGAAATGATAACCTGCTATATCTACCGAATCCTCTGATACTGAAAGGTTAGCTGCCAGTGACCTATTGATCGATTCCAATGCTTTTGGGAGCTGGTCTCTGTCATAATAATAGTCATACAGATTTCGATAGATTTTAATTTCCCTGAACTTAGCATGTGGATAAGCCAGGCTTTTCTCAAGAAAGAAGAGTGCACTGTCTTTTTTCTCTTTGTGGTAAAGGTTTCCAAAGTTTGCATATATGGGGCTTAAGTATTTATAATACCTTTGTTTTTCACTTGTTTCAACGGCTTTTTGATAGTGATAATTTGCATTTTGGAATTCATAAAAGCCAGAAGTGTTTTCATCAGCATTGTAGAAATTCCCTACAATAAAGTGGTAAAGAATGTTCCTCTTACCTTCAAAAAAATCAGCATTTGCTGGGTCATTTTTCGCAGATATAAGTTTATTGATTAGGTTGAGGTATTCTTCCTTATACGACTCGTTTCGAATCTCCTGATAAACATTTGCCAGATTTAGTCTATTACTGATGGCACTTTTCGTCTGCTTTAATTTATCTAATTGATTGATGCATTTTTTGTAAAAATTAATTGACTTTTCACGATCTCCTGTAAGTTTAAAACACTCTCCCATTCTCCCATATGTCCTTGCTGTTCTGGAAGGATCAATGTTGTCTTCAATGATTATTTTATAATAAGTCATTGCCGAATCGTACATTCTCATTTGCTCAAGAATGAAACCACACTGATAGAGTGCTTGTGCATAGGTAGGGTTGAATAATTGTATTTTCTCGTAAAATGCAACTTCTTTCTGTCCAAATCTCAGAGCAGAGGGCTTATCTTTAGCACTGTAGTATGTCATGGAAATTTCATGAGACAGCATTGCCGCTGCTTCCTCTCCTTCACTTTGGGTCTTGTTATCGATGAGGCTATCATAATTGGCGGTTCTATCTTCTGCAGGCCAGATGGCGTAAACTGAATCAGATAATTGCCTGTATTGGGCTTTTTGCCCATTCGCAGAGATTGAAAAAATTAATATCAATAGCCAGCTGAGAAAAAAATATTGTAGTTTCAAATGTGTAGTCTTTTACTTATGTCGATGAATGGAAATTATTCCATCTTACCTATCTAACCGACCAAATTCATCATTGGTTTTAGTTGTTAATCCTCTAAGATGGAAATGATTTGATCTACTCAATGTTTTAAGCCACCAAGATACTCAAAAGATACATTCCTTTTTTAGTCATGTCCGGGACCGTCTGTCTCTGAATTGTAAGTATTTTTCTATCTAAGATAAGTATTAATTCCATTTAGCTAATAAAGAAATCAATAACCGCATGGTTACTTGTAGACGTTTGAAGTTTTACTGCGTTATTAACTAGTTGTTTAATAAATCGAAATTATCTAAAACTGATTGATTTAGAGGGTTTTAAAAACTGATATTTAGGTAATAACGGACTAATTTCTATTAAATGTCTAAAGAAAAATTCTGTATATTAATATTGAACTAAAAGAATTACACCCGCCTCAATTTCGAGAAACGGGAGTAATTCATCTAAAGGAATTAATTAGTATTTATTAGACTACAGATATCAACTGTTGTCATATTTTCCATCTCACCATCTTCATCGGGTATAGTCGACAAAGGATCGGGTGTTTGATCAGCCATCGGTGGTTGAACAAGCAAGTTAAAGGACACCTGCCAGATTTCCACATATGGATCGTTAGGACAGATCGTATAGCTTTCCAGGTACATATATCCGTTTACATCGGCGTAGGTAGCTCGAATTTGGTCTTTTCTTGGGTCGAGTACTTTTGGATCCCACCTGACATAGACAATATCTGATATTGCAGTAGTAGTAATGCTATGAGTACTAGGAGCTTTGGAAGAACGTGATTCCGAAATTGTGTTATCCTGTTCTGGTATTATCTGCTCTTCAGTACAATTGGTAAATCCAATAAACATGCAAATGAATAAAAGATGTAAATAGAATTTTAAATTGAGGATTTTCATAAATACGATTGAATTTTAGTTTTTACAATAATTGTTGAGCCATTAAGCTGTACTATCAATCATTTTTGCGGACCGAACGTATTTTGCTTTGAACACAAAGTATTGGAGAATACCTGTTTCGGAGGTTTATGAAAAACCAACAAAATGTTGTTGTTGTATTATTTTCCGCGTTTGAATAATAGACGCTATATCGACAGTTTAACTTTTTTTACTTGTTGTGAATTTCAACCTTAGGGGCAGTAGCTTTGGAAATTGATGTTTCGATCATTTTCCATTTCGCCTTCATGATCTGATAAGATAATCAGAGGATCAGGCGTTTGATCTTTAGGTGGAATTGCAGGATTCCAGATGATCTCCCATCTTTCGATAGTACTATCAAGCTGACATACTGTGTAGCCAAGCAGGTAAACTTCTCCGTGAGGATCTGAAAATTCGGCACGGATTTCGGCTTTTCTACTATTGAGAACCCACGGCTGCCACTGTACATACATAATGTCTGTATTGACATTATTTCTGTTGTTGCCGGTTGTTGAATTTGGGTCTGACCCAAAAGGGGCTACTGCTTCTGGAACGATAATTTCCCGTTCATCAAGCAGGGATTCTTCCTGACAACTTGTAAATGTGAAAAGGAGATACATTGATACAAAAATTACAGGGATTGTGATTTTTAGATTGTCCATAAATAATATTGAAATAGTTTGTTCAAAATGAAGGTACAGTTTGTGATGATCTGTTACCCATTTTTTTTCAAATTATCATTACTTTGTTTGAATTTGATTTAGATGGACGAAAATAAAGAATACTTAGAAGCATTAGTCAAAGGCAGTAATTCGGGGATCAGAAAGATTTATGATCAATGCTTTGAGAATGTGAAAAAATATATCGTTAGCAATGGAGGTCAGCTGGCGGATGCGGAGGATGTGTTTCAGAGAGTTTTGCTGGAAATCACCGTTCGATACAAAAAAGAAAATTTCGAAATTAAATCCGATTTTAAAGGATATCTGTTTATCGCGTGCAGAAATTCCTGGATCAGAGAAATAAAAAGATCAAAAAAAAGAGTAACAAGTGAGTTAAAAACTGATCTTATAGATGGGAGAGCTGAAGAATTAGCGATGGAATTACTGGAGCAGAAGAGATGGGAGCTGTTTCAGGAAGGTTTTGCCAAGTTGTCAGCTAAATGTAGAGACGTGCTAAAACTCTATTTTGAGAAAGTCCCTTTTAGTAAAATTATGAATGCATTTAATTACAGTTCCGAAACAGTCGTCAGACAACGGGTTTTTAAGTGTAAAACGAAACTGAAAGAGATTATAAAGAAAAACAAGAATTATAATTCATTGAAGGAATTATGAAAACTGAAGACAAAGATTTGATTGAAAAAAAATTACGCGAGCAACTCTCTTTGGAAGAAGAAAAGTCTTTTACTGCCAAATTAGAGGAGGATGAGGAATTTAAGCAAGCCTACATTTTTGAAAAACAGTTGTTTGAAAACCTCGATGATTCGGATTGGAACCTGACCGAAAATTTAGAGTCGACTGAAATAAAAGAGTATGCTAAGCTTTTTAAAAGTGAAGATGCCAGAAAGCTTGCTGATCAGTTGAAAGTGATTACTGCAGAGCATCGGAATAGTGCTACAACTCGACCAAAAAGTCGAAAGCTTTACTGGATCACGGGTCTGGCTGCTACCTTATTGATCATCCTGGTTTCTGTATTTGTTTTTTACCCTAACAGCCAATCGACGAATCAGCTGTATACTACTTACCTCGATGTTTCTGAAGTTCCTTCCATGATTCCAAGAGGCGACAGAGAAGACGCACTAAAGGTCAAAGCGCAGGATTTATTTGAAAGCAAAAAGTATAAAGAGGCCATTCCTTTGTTTGATGAGATTTTAAGTTCACAAACTGGTAATGTCGCTACTATTCTGATATATAAGGGCATTTCACAAATGGAGTCCGACCAGCTGGTAGAAGCCATATCAACCTTTGATCAATTGATTGAAAGTAATTTGCTCGATGCTTCCAAAGGCTACTGGTATAAATCCTTGATTTACCTTAAAATGGGAGAACGGCAGAAAGCAGAGGAAATTCTTGAAAAGATCAAGTCAGAGTCATTGTATAATGCTGTTAAGGCAAGTGAACTACTGGAAAAGTTATAGTTTCCTATGTCGCTAATGTGCCGATAAACGAGTACCCGGGCGCGCCATTTTTTCAAAATGGCGCGCCCGGGTACGGCAATTGATCGATAAAACCTTTAAAGCAAGTTATTATTTTTCTTGTCTTTTACATCAGAGACAAATTCTCTGAATTTAGACTCAGCATCTTTTTTGCAGATCACCAATACATCGTTGAAATCCGCGATCAGGTAACCTTCCATATTTTGAACGATGATCAGTTTTTCCGAATCGCTTTTAATGTAGTTAGAGCTACTGTCATATATCAAGGCATTGGCTTCAACCACATTATTTTGCTCATCTTTTTCTTTGATTTCGTGCAGTGAATCCCAGCTGCCAAGATCAGACCATCCAAAATCTCCTAGCACGACATAGACATTTTTGGATTTCTCCATGATCCCATAATCTATGGATATACTCTTGCATTGTGTATAAGCAGATTTAATAAATGCCTTTTCATCGTCAGTATAGTACTTGCCAATACCTTCTTCAAAGATAGCAGCCATCTCCCGCATGTTTTCGGAGAATGCGTTAGTAATCGCCTCTACTGACCAGACAAAAATTCCGGCATTCCAAACAAAATCGCCACTTTCCAGGAATTTTTCAGCGATTTTTAATTCCGGTTTTTCAGTAAATGTCTTGACAGACTTCACCGTTTCATCCGAATCGTGAAACTGGATATATCCATATCCTGTTTCCGGTCTCGTTGGCTGTATGCCCAGCGTAATAAGTTTTTTACCATCGGTAGCGGCATCAACAGCGTTGTTAATGACGTTTTTAAACTTCTCATCGCCGAATATCATGTGGTCGGATGGAGAGATCACCATGACGGCATTAGGATCTTTTTGTCTGATCTTATAAGCAGCATAAGCGATGC
>JBCBHL010000379.1:0-7086 GCA_038525605.1 Bacteroidota bacterium | reverse complement strand
GGTTTTATTTACCGGAGATTTCTTCAATATGGCTTCTGTGGCAGTTGCTTTACCCTATCTGATGGTTGGATATTTCATTTTATCCTTTTTTGTTACCATCATGATCCTACGAATAGAAGCCAGGAAAAAGGCTATAATGAAGGTTGTGTAGATTCATTTTCAATTTTATAACAGACGCAGGGCTGCAAAGGATGGTCGCTGGCCATTGATGGGTGAATGAAAGTGTCTATTTTCCGCATACCGATCTTTTCCATGACCCGAAATGAATTTTTATTGCGCACAACAGCAACAGAATAGATTTCAGTCAGCATTAACTGATGAAATGCATAATCGAGGCAGGTTTTTGCTCCTTCCGTTGCATAACCTTTGCCCCAAAACTCTGGAGATAGGCGCCAGCCTATGTCGACAAATGGAGTAAATTGATAATGATAATCCTGGTTTTTAAGACCGATAAACCCAATCAGGTTGTTGCCAGCTAATTCCTCGACTGCAAAATAGGTGTATTGATAGGTAGTAAAATGATTTTGAAGTCTTTCCAATAGCTGATCTGATTCCTCCCGGCTAAGCTTACCGGGAAAATGTTTCATAACATTTTTGTCACAATTCATCTGATAGAAAGGCGTCTTATCTTCTTCTTTCCAGTTGCGAAATCCAAGCCTCTTGGAGGTAAATAAATATGCTGACATGGTAGAAATTACAATTTGATTTTTATGTCTGTTAATAGGTCTGGATTGAGGATTGAAAACTAAAAACCCGACTCTATTCTAATACTAAATATAGCATTAGTAAATCCAATATGAAATCTTGTACCAGTAATTTATCGAATGATAATAGAATTTGATTAACTAAACAGTTGTCTGTAACATGAGAATTTGGTTTGAAAACCTATCTACTGATAAATATAGGCGAATTAGAATAAAATTTTGACAAATACCATAATAAGGGTTTATTATATGTAAATTGTCTTTTATTAGTTACTAACATTTGTTAGTTTTCTGTTTCGAATACTCAATTTTTTTTAATCAAAACTAAGTTTATGAAGAAAATGTACAAATTTCTTTTTTTACTGCTGTTTTTCATGTCGGGCACGTTTTTTCTACAGGCCCAGGACAGAAAAGTTAGTGGTAAAGTAATCGAAGGCTCCTCGGGTGAGGAGTTGACCGGTGTGACCGTTCTGATAAAAGGAACGACTACCGGTACCACGACAGACATCAACGGAAACTATTCAATCAATGCATCTTCCGATGATATCCTTGTATTCTCCTTTATCGGATTTTCCTCTCAGGAAATTCAGGCATCTTCCACTACAATAGACGTTAGTCTTAATGAAGATATTGCCAGATTGGAAGAAGTAGTAATTACAGGTCTTGCATCTAATGTGAAAAGATCAAACCTTGCCAATGCGGTAACTACTATTTCCGACGACCTGCTGACGGGAACTACCAAGGCGCAAACTGTTGATGAAGCATTTTTTGGTAAAATCCCTGGTGCCAACGTTAAAATTAACAGTGGTGCTCCCGGGGGAGGTATCAACATTCAGTTAAGAGGGTTGTCAACTATTTCGAATGGTAATTCTCAGCCTCTTTACATTATTGACGGTGTGTACGTAAACAACACGGCTGCAACTACTGGTATTTCTTTCGCCAATCAGGCTGGCACCGGAACAGGTAGAGGTTTGCAGGATGATATTGCCAACAGACTGGCTGATATCAACCCTGATGATATCGAGTCATTGGAGATTTTGAAAGGTCCTTCTGCTGCTGCAATCTATGGAACACGTGCAAATGCTGGCGTAGTAATCATCAACACGAAAAAAGGTGCAGAAGGTAAGACCAAAATCAAATTCACACAGGAAGTTGGTTTCAACCAGGCGCTGAACTTATTAGGATTTGCTGATTGGGATTTGGAAAAAATTCAGACATTGGATAACCAGGTAGATTTGAGAACGCAGCTATTCAACACAGGTCGTGATATCGACTGGGAAGAGGAAATTTATGGTGAAGAAGGTTTGATTACCAATACGGCGCTTTCCATTAGTGGTGGTAATGCCAAAACGAAGTTTTTCGTCAGTGGTGGCGTACGAAGCGAGGATGGTATCATCAAAAATACCGGATTCGACAGAAGTACCATCAGAGCTAACATTGATCATAAGTTCAATGATTTCTTCGACATTTCGATCAATTCAAACTATGTGAACAGTGTTTCCGACAGAGGTTTTACAGGAAACCAGAACAATACCGGTGCATCTTTAGGTTACACTTTGTCATTTACTCCTCCATACGCAGACTTGTTTCCGGATGAGAATGGAGTATACCCTGATAACCCGTTTTTCTCTGAAAACCCATTAGCACTGCGTGACTTAGCTACTAATAGAAATACTGTTAACAGATTTATTCAGTCTTTCAATGCTAATTTCAACATTCTGAAAAATACTAATTCATTTTTGGTTTTGACTCTTTCGGGAGGACTTGACTTTACCAATTCCAACTCATTAGTACACCTACCTGAGGTACTACAATTTCAGAAAAATGCAGCGAATCCGGGTGAGGTAATTCAGGGTAGAGTCAATCAGTTCAATACGAACTTTCAGGCTTTTTTAAAGCATAACATCACTGTAAATGATATTAATTTTAATACAACTGTCGGTGTTACTAAGCTGAGACAGGAAAGTGAAGATGTATTAGTAAGAGGACAAGGTTTAAGCAATGGCTTACAAAGAGCAAATAGTGCCACTATCCAAAGTATCCTGAGAGAATTCAATACTGAAGCAGCTGACTTTGGTTATGTGATTCAGGAAGAAGTAAACTTCGATGATAAAGTAATCTTAACTGGAGGTATTAGGTTTGATAGATCGACTTTGAACCTAGACCAGACTGAGTTTTACGCATTCCCCAGAGCTTCTGCAGCTGTCAACCTGCACAACTTCGACTTCTTTGATGTTGGCCCTATTTCTCAGTTGAAATTTAGAGTAGCTTATGGTGAGACGGGTGGATTGCCAGTTTTTGGTAACACCTTTACTCAGTTGAACAATGTTTTTATTGGTCAGAATTCAGGGAACACATTAAGTACTACTACGGTGGACCCTAACTTACTTCCAGAAACAGCTCAGGAGATAGAGTTTGGTTTAGATTTTGGTATGTTTGATGGTAAATTAAATCTTGAAGCTACCTATTTTGTGAAAACCGTTCAGGACCTGATCGAGAGCTTTGTTCCAGCCAGTTCTACTGGTATCACCAGTATTCTTTCAAATGTGGGTAGTCTTGAAAACAGAGGTTATGAATTGTCTTTATCTGGTACTCCTGTTAAAACTTCGAACTTTGAGTGGACTGGTTACATCAATGCTTGGGCTGTTGATATTGAGTTGACGGAATTCAATGTGCCATCCTTTACTAGAGGTGGTTTTGGTGCTGGTTTAGGTACTTATGAATTTGCACAGGGACAGTCTCCAACAACAATTGTTGGTACTCCTGAATTGACAGATGCTGCTGGAAATGGTACTGGTAGATTTACTGTTTATGGCGATGCTAACCCAGACTTCCAGTTAGGAATTGGGTCTAATTTTAGGTTTTTCAATAGCCTGTCACTTAGATTCCTTTTTCAACACTCTAATGGAAATGATGTAATTAATCTTACAAACTTCCTGACTGACCTCGGTGGAACTACCCCGGACTGGAATGGCGATGATGATAATGATGGTACACCTAACGGACAGGATAGAGCAGTTGATGCCAGTAGATTCGTTGAGGATGGTACTTACTGGAAATTAAGAGAGCTTGGCTTATTTTATAACATTCCAAAGAGCGTGATTGAAAAGACTTTTGGCGGTTATATTCAGGGCATTAGAGTTGGAGCTTCCGGAAATAACCTGTTCCTATGGTCAAACTATACCAGTTACGACCCTGAAGTGAGTCAGTTTGGTCAGGATCCGGTAGCCGGTTCTGTGGAGGTAACTCCATTCCCTAGTTCAAGAAGAATCATGTTTCACCTCAATATTGACCTTTAATCAGATACATCATGAAAAAAATTATATTTCTATTTGTGATCGCTGCTATGAGTTTAAATAGTTGCGACTTTTTTGAGGCTGAGGAGGTTTTTAATCCAAATGCAGCTGATGCAGCGGTAGCGCTTAACAATGCTGATATTCCTCAGTTACAAAATCTGGTGACAGGAGTAGAGTCACGCCATAAAGGATATGTAACTACTACTTCCAGAGCATTTGGCTCTTTTGGCAGAGAGGTGTTTGTATTTTTTGATTCAGATCCTCGATTTACAAGAGACTGGTTAGGAAGAGCATTACCACCTGATGCAAGTTTTTTTGCTGTCGGTAATACTTACAATGCGCCTTATCAGGCTATTAAGCACGGGTTTTTTACGATGGAAGCGGCTGCTAACTCCACGGCGATCACAGATACTGAAAGAAACGGTCTGAATGGTTTTGTGAAAACTATCCAGGCTTATCAGTACATGATTCCATTGAATGCACAATTTGGAAACGGCATCAGAATTGACGTAGAGGATGAATTGAATCCTGGACCATTTCTATCATATCAGGATGCACTAAGTGAAATCAGAGCGTTATTGGATGAGGCACAAACAGACCTTAATAATGCTGGTAGCGAGTTCTTCTTTTCTTTAACAGAAGGATTTGAAGATTTTAATACACCTGCGACATTCTTGCAGCTTAACAGAGCGATTGCTGCAAGAGCTGCTTTGTACGCAGAGGATTACTCAGGGGCATTGACAGCCGTAAATGCCTCATTTCTGGATTTGGCTGGTGATATTAATGTAGGACCTGAGCATGTGTATGCCGGACCACCGGATACCTTTAACCCGTTTTTCTTCCCGCTTGATCAGTTCTCTACTCAGATAGTTGTTGTACACCCTTCTGTATTGGATGATATTGAAGCTGGTGATAACAGAGCAGACAAGTTCCTAATGAGAACAGCACCTGCGAATTTGGTAAGTAATTCTGAATTCAGTGCTTACATAGGTACGCATCAGGATGGGAGATATGCGACCAATACATCTCCTGTGAAATTTCTTAGAAATGAGGAATTGATATTGATCTATGCGGAAGCTCAGGCGCAGACTAATAACTTGGCAGAGGCTGTAAGTGCGATTAACGTTGTAAGAAGTACAGCAGGTTTGGCAGATTTCGCAAATCCAAGTAATGCTGATGGTGTAATCGATCAAATCCTCACCGAGAGAAGATTCTCTTTATGGTTCGAACCTTGGGGACATAGATGGATAGACGCCAGAAGATACGACAGACTTGATGAGATCCCAACAATTGCAGCTGACGAAACAATCTTCACACAATTGGCAAGGCCTCAGGCTGAGCTAAATTTTGAAGAGCAAAGAGGTAACTAGAGAATACCTTTAAATTGATAATCATATATGCCCTGGCTTCTGATGTTTATCGGAAAGTCAGGGTTTTTTCTTTTGGAATGAGTCGGAAAACTCAAAGTTTTGATAGCAACATTGAGCTTTAAGTATCTTCTGAAAAATGAAGTAAATTAAGACATCAACTTGCAACAACCAGTTCGAATTTAATAGACTGCAAGTGTTTTTATACAAGACCCATTTGCTCAAGTGTGTAGAACCTGATCCCTCAAAAAAAGATTCTTTTCGGTAGTTTCCTGCCTGGAAACGGTGAATTGTGATTTTATCTTAGAAATGAAAACTATTTTGAGTAGCTGGCAATAATTCCAGCAGGCCTGCCAGCATTTACTTCAATGCAAGCAAGGTGTTTTGTTTAGTAACAAAATCGTTAAATTCATCCATCAACTCGTCTGGGATTGCCATTCTTCGATCAAACTTGTAATTCAATGGGTCTTTTTGTTTGCCTTTGTCCCATACCCTGAGACATAAGTGCGGGCCCGATGATAACCCGGTAGATCCTACTTTGCCAATTACAGTACCTCTTTTAATAAATTTACCTACTTTGATGTTACTATCAATAGATTGCAAATGGAGGTATTGGGTAGTAATCTCCTCATGCCTGATCTTGACATAATTACCATTGGCCCTCTGAAATCCTGCCGCAACGACAGTACCTTCTTTGATAGCAGAAATAGGTGTGCCTTCTGGAGCCATAAAATCCATCCCCAAATGTGCTCTGTATCTCCTTTTTACAGGGTGAAATCGCCTTTTTTGATACAGTGACGTGATGAGCTCATACTCAAGCGGTGCTCTGCTGTAGTTGAGTCCTTCTTCATCAAAATATCCTTTGATGCTATCGTTTTCAAAATAATAGGCAGTGTATTTTTTGCCGTTGTGTTCGATGTAGGCAGACAAGATTTTGTCAGAGCCAATCACCTCATTATCTACTGATTGTTCCTCGTAAACCACGCCAAAAATATCTTCCTTCTGAAGTTTCATGAAATTTACATCCCATGCAAAAATTGACAGTAGTTTATCAGCAAGATCAGTTGGTGCATTCTTTTTTGAAAGTGTGCTGGCTAGTGAAGTGATAATTGTACTTTCAAATGTTCTTACCTTAGTAGAAATCGGTTTATCTATAATGTTAACTGCTAACTTTTTAACATCAATTTTTAAATAAGATGTTTTCGATAATGGATACTCTAACTTATAAGGTTGCCATTCTCCATAGTAAGTGTATATAGCAATTTTTTCTCCTATCTTAAAAGAAGATAAGTTGAATTTCTGGCTTGCCAAAAAACTAAGTTTATTGACAGTTTTTTTACTCAATCCAAGTTTAATCAAGATGCTGGCAAAGGAATCACCTTTAGAAATATTATAAATAGTTACTTTTTCATCTGCATCACGTAATTCAGGGTTGGTAGATTTTAGTGAATCCAGCCACTTGATGTGGTCCGGAATTTTAATCTCAGTTGGTTTCTCAACGTAGGATTCGGGATATCCTGCTACAGGTGCATCAGTAGTACCAAAGTGGTTATAAAAATAAAATGTCGACAACAATAGTGTAACTATCGCTGCTGTAATAATAAGCCTTTTCATGAGTTGATTGAATTTCTGTACGGTGGGTATATAAATTCCAGGCTCACGACAAATATCGGAAAAAAAACGAATAAATCAAGTTGGTCATCTATTAGCAACAGATAG